>NZ_JBNFMU010000236.1:0-58340 GCF_049942315.1 Pseudomonas wayambapalatensis | reverse complement strand
GCTTGCCAGCGAACGAGTGCAACTCCCCCATCTTTTTTTGTCATTTCGGCTCTCTCCGAGGACAACCCCGCTCCCACAGGTCCGGTGTCACGCCTGAGAGTTCGGTGGGCGTCGATGTATTGCAGGGCGCAGAACGCCAGGCGCTGCTGGACGTGCTGGAGGCAAAATACTGGCACATGACCCGTGTTGCCGAACACCTGGGCATCAGCCGCAATACCTTGTATCGAAAACTGCGCAAACACGGTATCGCCAGGGCCGGTTGAGCGAAACAGCGGGTGCGATTTCCCTCGCCCTGGGCTACCCTGCCTCGATGTTTTGCGAGGTCGACCATGCACATTCACATTCTCGGTATTTGCGGCACTTTCATGGGTTCGCTGGCGGTGCTCGCCAAGGAGCTCGGCCATCGCGTCACCGGTTCCGACGCCAACGTCTATCCCCCGATGAGCACTCAGCTCGAGGCCCAGGGCATCGAGCTCACCCAAGGCTACGATCCGGCCCAGCTGGAGCCGGCTCCTGACCTGGTGGTCATCGGCAACGCCATGTCGCGTGGCAACCCTGCCGTGGAATACGTGCTGAACAAGGGCCTGCCCTATGTCTCCGGCCCGCAGTGGCTGGCCGACCACGTGCTGCAGGGCCGCTGGGTGCTGGCAGTGGCCGGCACCCATGGCAAGACCACCACCAGCAGCATGCTGGCCTGGGTGCTGGAGCATGCGGGCATGAGCCCGGGCTTCCTGATCGGCGGCGTGCCGCAGAACTTCTCGGTCTCGGCGCGCCTGGGCGGCACGCCGTTCTTCGTGGTCGAGGCCGACGAATACGACAGCGCCTTCTTCGATAAGCGGTCGAAGTTCGTGCATTACCACCCGCGCACCGCGATCCTCAATAATCTTGAGTTCGATCATGCGGATATCTTCCCGGATCTGGCGTCCATCGAGCGGCAGTTCCACCATTTGGTCCGTACCATTCCGAGCGAAGGCCTGGTCATCCACCCGACCACCGAACAGGCGCTCGAGCGGGTCATCGGCATGGGCTGCTGGACCCCGGTGCAAACCACCGGCGAAGGTGGCCAATGGCAGGCGCGCCTGCTCAGTCCGGACGGTTCGCGCTTCGAAGTGCTGTTCGACGGTGAGGTGCAGGGCGTGGTGGACTGGGCCCTGACCGGTCAGCACAACGTCGCCAATGCCCTGGCCACGCTCGCGGCGGCGCGCCATGTCGGCGTGGTGCCGGCCATGGGCATCGACGGCCTCAGCGCGTTCAAGAGCGTCAAGCGGCGCATGGAGAAGGTCGCCGAGGTGCAGGGTGTGACCATCTACGACGATTTCGCCCACCACCCGACCGCCATCGCCACCACCCTCGACGGCCTGCGCAAGCGTGTGGGCGAGGCGCCGGTGATTGCGGTGATCGAACCGCGCTCCAACTCCATGAAACTGGGCGCACACCGTGATGGCCTGCCGGAGAGTGTCAACGATGCCGACCAGGTGATCTGGTACGCCCCGGCCAACCTGGGCTGGGACCTGGCCGCCACGGCAGCGCAGTGCTCGGTGCCGAGCGTGGTGGCCGACAGCCTCGAGGCGATCATCGAGCGGATCAAGGGCCAGGCACGTCCGGACACCCATGTGGTGATCATGAGCAATGGCGGCTTCGGTGGCCTGCACGGCAAGCTGGCCGAGGCCCTGAAGTGAGCGGCCCGGAGCGCATCACCCTGGCGATGACCGGTGCTTCCGGGGCGCAGTACGGGCTGCGCCTGCTCGATTGCCTGGTGCGCGAGGACCGCGAGGTGCACTTCCTCATCTCCAAGGCTGCGCAGCTGGTGATGTCCACCGAAACCGACGTGGTGCTGCCGCCCAAGCCGCAGGCGATGCAGGCCTTTCTGACCGAATACACCGGCGCTGCCGACGGGCAGATTCGCGTGTATGGCAAAGAAGACTGGATGTCGCCGGTGGCTTCGGGCTCCGGCGCACCTGCGGCGATGGTGGTGGTGCCCTGTTCGACTGGCACGCTGTCGGCAATCGCCACCGGTGCCTGCAACAATTTGATCGAACGGGCAGCGGACGTCACGCTCAAGGAGCGCCGCCAGCTGATCCTGGTGCCGCGTGAAGCGCCGTTCTCCACCATTCACCTGGAGAACATGCTCAAGCTTTCGCAGATGGGCGCGGTGATCCTGCCGGCAGCGCCGGGCTTCTATCACCAGCCGCAGACCATCGATGACCTGGTGGACTTCGTTGTCGCACGGGTGCTCAACCTGCTGAACATACCCCAGGACATGTTGCCGCGCTGGGGCGAGCATCATTACGGGGTCGATGATTGAAGCGCGCGCTGGCAGGCTTGCTGCTGCTGGGCAGCCTGGGTGGTTGCGCGACAGTACGAACGCTGGACGCCAACCAGCCTGGGGCGCCGGTGGTATATGCCGGCACTCGCCTGGACCTGTATGTGATCAATGGTGGGTGCTGCCCGCGGGATCATTTCGGCGCGGATGCGCCGGCATATCCACGGTTGGATCTGCCGGGGAGCATGTTGCTGGATACCGTACTGTTGCCGCTGTCGTTGCTGACGGCGGTCGGGGTGGGGTTCAACGCCCGCGGCGGCCTGTAACGGCCCTTTCGCGGGTAAACCCGCTCCCACAGGGACCGCACCGTCTTTGCATTCTGTGCAGTCCTGGTGGGAGCGGGTTTACCCGCGAAGAGGCCTCTGAAGGTATTGCTATTTCTTGCCCAGCTTGCGCAACTCGTCAGACTCGACCACCCGAATTCCGTCCTCTTCCTCCAACGCCAGCCGCCACAGTGCCCGGGCCAGGGTGCAGGCCTCGATGCCGCGGTACTTGCCGGGAATCAGCCTTGCGAAAGGCCCGGCCAGTTGCTCGGCCAGCCGTGGCTCGAGCCGCTCACCCAGCAGCAGCGATGGTCGCACGATGGTCAGTTGCGGCCAGTCCTGAGCCTTGAGCGCCTCTTCCATCTCGCCCTTGACCCGGTTGTAGAAGATCGATGATTTGGGGTCTGCACCGAGCGCGCTGATCACCAGCAGATGGCGTGCGCCCATCTCGCGGGCGCGCTTGCTGAAGGCCACGACCATGTCCAGGTCCACTGCACGGAAGGCGGTTTCCGAACCGGCCTGCTTGAGCGTGGTGCCCAGGCAGCAGAAGGCGATATCGACGCGCCCGGCCAGTTGCGGGAGAAACATCGCCGGGTCACCCACCGGGTTTTCCAGGTGCGGATGCTTGGCCAGCGGCCTGCGGGTAGGCGCCAGCACACGGCTGATGGTGGGTTCGTTGAGCAGGCGGTCGAGCAGGTGTTCACCCGTAAGACCCGTGGCTCCGGCAAGCAGGACATGCTGAGGCGTCAAGTACATGATGTCTCTCCCTTGTTACAGCTCAGCTTAGCGGGTTCCAGGCTTTTTTGCCTGCTCCGGCGCGGCTGGCTGGGCCTTGTTTTTCAAGGCCTCCTCGGCTTGCTGCCGGCGCAGGCGCTGCCAGTGCGCGAGCACCTGCGGTGGTGCCCAGATCTGCGGCTCGGAGGCTTCGAAACCTTCCCTTCGTTCCCGTTCGGCAACGCTGTTGCGCGCCAGTTCAAACGCTTGTTTCAGATCGTCGGTCTGATTCAGTGCCTGGGCGAACAGGGCATCGCCGAAATAGGTGAAGTCGGCTTCTTCGGAGCAGCCGAACGAGACCCGGTCAGGGCGCGCTGCAGTCATGATCAGCGTGCGATCATCCTTGAGCGGGGCGATGTAGCCACCTGAATAGCAGGCGGAGATGACAATCACCTTGTCGCGATCTTTCAGCGGGGCGAGGGCGTTGGCCAGTTCGTCGGCAGACAGGTCGGCCAGTTGCAGGCGCGGCTGGTCGAGCACCAGTTGGTGGTCATGGCTGCCGTGGCTGGTCAGGTAGACGAACACGATATCTTCCGGGCCGCTGCGTTCGGCCAGGGTGCGGGCGGCACGGGTGAGGTTCTCGCGGGTGGCCATTGGCCGGTCGGCCAGATGGTCGCGGTGATTGACCAGGGTCACCTGGCCACGGGCGCCGAAGCGCACTCTGAGCATGTTGCTGACATAGTCGGCTTCGCGCAGGAACACGCTCTGCTGGCCATCGCCGGCCAGCACCAGGCTGTACAGCTGGATGGGTGGGGCCGAGCGTGGCACCTTGGCCAGGGCCTCGTCGAGCAGCTTGCCCTGGTTGAGCAGGGCCAGGTCCAGCGGGTCGGGCAGCAGCGTGCCCTTGTCGTCGCGCACGCGCACGCCGTTGATCCACTGGCCGGCCTCGACACGGCCATCGGCCTGGATCAGCCGGCCGCTGCCCTGGTAGGCATCGTTGTCGAAACCGCCAATGTACTGGCTGCCGTCGGCCAGGTGCAGATGACCCTGGCCAGAGAAGCGCCAGTCCTGGAAGCCGCCCTTGTAGCGGCTGCCATCGCTGCCCAGCAGCTCGCCCTGGCCGCTGAGCGCGCCATCCTTGAAGTCGCCGATCCACACGTCGCCGTCGGCGTTCTCGTAGCGGCCGCGGCCTTCGAGGCGGTTTTCCTTGAATTCACCGATGTACTGCTCGCCTTCGACGCTGTCGTAGGTGCCGGCACCTTCGAGCTGGCCGTCGATGAAATGGCCGCTGAACTGGTTGCCGCTGGCATCGCTGCGCACTCCGGCGCCATTGGGCTTGCCCTTGGCGAACAGGCCTTGGTAGCGGCTGCCGTCAGCCAGCTCGAGCTGACCGGCGCCGTCGTACTGGTCGTCCTTGAACTGGCCGCGGTAGGTCTGGTCGTGCTGCTTGAGGGTGCCTTCGCCGTCGCGCCGGCCATGCTTGAAGGTGCCGGCGTAGTGGCTGCCGGGGGTGGTCAGGTCGCCCAGGCCTTCGAACAGCCCAGCGGCGAATTGGCCGCGATAGACCTCGCCGTTGCTGCCGTGCCACTCGCCCTGGCCGTGCCACTGACCGTCCTTGAACGTGCCCGCATACCAACTGCCGTTGGGGTAGTCGATGCGGCCTTCGCCCTGCAGCAGGCCATTGACCACTTCGCCCCGGTAGCGCCCGCCGTCGGGCAGGCGCGCGTCCGGCGGCGACAGCGGTTCGCCTTCGCCGCAGGCAGCGAGCAGCAGGATCAGGGTCAGGGGCAGCAGCGGGCGCATGGCGTAATCCGGGCACAAAGGTGCGCCGAGTATGCCGCAGAATCGGAGCGTGAGACAGCCGTGGCCGGGGCCGCCGAACGGCCCCGGTGCTGCCTCAGACGAAGCAGAGCGACAGTGGCTCGGCGATGTAGGCCGGTTTTTCCTGGCCTTCGATCTCGAGGGTGACGGTGGCCTTGAGCAGCCATTGGCCGGGCTTCTTCTCGGTGGCGTCGGTGAGTTCCACCTTCAGGCGCACGCGGCTGTCGACTTTCACCGGCTGGATGAAGCGCACGCTGTCCAGCCCGTAGTTGACCACCATCTTCAGGCCCTCGGGCAGCACGAGGATGTCTTCCATCAGCTTGGGAATCAGCGACAGGCTGAGGAAGCCGTGGGCGATGGTGGAGCCGAAGGGGGTCTTGGCGGCTTTCTCCGGATCGACATGGATGAACTGGAAATCGCCGGTGGCCTCGGCGAACAGGTTGATGCGCTGCTGATCGATCTTCAGCCATTCGGAACGTCCCAGTTCCTTTCCAACGTACTGCGAAAGCTCTGCAACAGGTACATAGGGCATCGCGACTCTCCAGGTTGTCTTTTGGTACGAAGGTGCAAGATCACCACGGCGCACCGTTGCGGTCAAGTTCTTCCCTTTTCGGCGAATATCGCCTTATACAGGCAGGACGCGTGCTTATAATGGCGCCCGATGCCCCAAGGAGATGCTTATGCTGTTGCGTGGATTGACCTGGCTGGTGATGTTTCAGTTGCTGGGCACGGCGATCAATCACCTGGTACTGCCCATGTTGCCGGGCCCGATCATCGGCTTGCTGTTGCTGCTGGCCTGCCTGATGATCCGCGGCGAAGTTGGCAAACCGCTCAACGAGGCCGCCAGCAGCCTGCTGCGTTACCTGCCGTTGCTGCTGGTGCCGCCAGCCGTCGGCGTGATGGTCTATGCCCGCGACATCGCCGCCGACTTCTGGGCCATTGCCGGTGCGCTGGTGATCTCCTGCCTGGTCACCCTGGTGTTCGTCGGCGTACTGATGCAGAAGCTGATCCATCGCCACGGCAAGCACGAGGAACAGCCATGAGCCTCGACTGGCAGGGTGCATTGCAAGCCGTCATTCACCACCCGTTGTTCGGGATTGGTATCACGCTTGGGGTTTACCAACTGGTACTTGCCGGCTACGAGCGCACCCGTTGGATCTTCCTGCAACCGGTGTTGGTGTCGATGCTGGTCCTGATCGGTGTGCTGCTGGCGTGTGGCATCGACTACAGCGAGTACAAGCGCAGCACCGAGATCCTCAATATTCTCCTCGGACCGGCCACTGTGGCCCTGGCGGTCCCGCTCTATCTCAACCTGCGGCGTATCCGCCAACTGTTCTGGCCGATCTTTACTACGCTGGTAATCGGGGGAGTGTTCGCCACCTTGGCCTGCGTGACGCTGGGCTGGTGGTTCGGCGCCGAACACATGATCCTGATGACCATGGCGCCCAAGTCGGTGACCTCGCCCATCGCCATGCTGGTGGCCGAGCAGATCGGTGGCGTAGCGGCATTGGCGGCGGTATTCGTGCTGATCACCGGGGTGATCGGCGCCATCTTCGGTCCGGCCCTGCTGACGCGCTGTGGTGTGCTCAGCCCCGAGGCGCGGGGTATGGCCCTGGGCGTCACCGCACACGCGGTGGGCACCTCGGCGGCCTTGCAGGAAAGTGATGAATGCGGCGCTTTTGCCGCACTGGCGATGAGCCTGATGGGCGTGGCCACGGCGGTGTTCCTGCCGCTGGCAGTCAGTCTGGTGGCTTGAGGAGTCGAGATGACGTTACCGCTGTTCCCCCTCAATACCGTGCTGTTCCCCGGCTGCCTGCTGGACTTGCAGATCTTCGAGGCGCGTTACCTGGACATGATCGGCCGCTGCATGAAGCAGGGCGAAGGTTTCGGGGTGGTGTGCATTCTCGAAGGCGAGCAGGTCGGCAAGGCGCCGGCAGGCATCGCTGCGTTCGGCTGCGAGGCGTTGATCCGCGACTTCGTGCAGCAGGACAACGGCCTGCTGGGCATTCGCGTCGAAGGTGTGCGGCGCTTCAGGGTGGAGCAGACCGATGTGCTCAAGGATCAGTTGATGGTCGGCGAGGTGCAGTGGCTGGCCGAACTGAGCGACAGCCCGCTGGGCGAGCAGGATGATGACCTGCTGGCGCTGCTGGTCGCGCTGGGCGAGCACCCGATGGTCGAGGCGCTGGACATGCCGCGCGAGGTGGACGGGAGGCAGTCGCTGGCTAACCAACTGGCGTACCTGCTGCCGTTCATGGAAGAGGACAAGATCGACCTGCTGGCGATCGATTCGCCGGCGCGGCGTCTGGAGCGGATTCAGACGCTGCTGGAGCGGATTCAGGGCGAGTTGTTCGCCTGAAGCTGCGGGTTGCCAGCGTCAGGGCCGGCAACCCGCGCATCACTTCAATACTGATAGCGCAGCAATGCCTTGGGCAACGAGTGCATGGCGAAGAACGCCAGCAGCGCGATACACGCCGGCAAGATCAGCCACCACACCTTCTGCGGCATTGCCCTCAGTGGCTCGCGATACTGCACCAGCGTCAGACTGGCCGCACACACGCAGCACGCCAGCAAGGCCCCGGCCAGGATGTCGGTGGGCCAGTGCACACCCAGGTACACCCGTGACAGCGCGATCGACAGCGCAGGCAGCACCCCCAGCAGCACCCAGGTCAGGCGCATGCGCGGCGGCTGGCCGCGACCGGCCAGCACCGCCAGTACCAGGAAGAACGCAAAGGATGCCGAGCTATGCCCGCTGGGCATGCTGTAGCTGGTCAGTGGATCGGCCAGCACTTCCGGGCGCGCCCGGGCGAACAGCCATTTCAGCGAGCCGTTGCACAGCGCGGTGCCGATCAGTGCGCCCCCGGCGAACAGTGCATGGCGCCATTGCCGTGCCAGGAGCAGGAGGCCGGTCAGCAGGCCGCCGAGGAAGAACTGGGTCTTGAAGTCGCCCAGGCGGGTGACGATGACCACGGCGCTGTCGAACGCCTTGCTGCGATGTTCCTGGACGAGGGTCATCACGCCCTGGTCGAACTCGTGCAAGTAGGGCCAGCCGAGAAATATGCCCGCCAGTGCTACCAGGCTCAGGCCGGCGATCAGGCGGGTGCCGTGGCGCTGGTCGCGGATGCTGGCGTTGAAGCTCAGGGCCACCAGCACCGCCAAGCCACCGGCGACGATCCCCGCATCCAGCCAGAAGCCTTCCGGCAGCGGCAGGCGCATGGCGGCACCGGTGGCCCAGCCAGGCAGCAGGTAGGCCACCGACCAGCCAGCACCGGCCACCAGGCTGACGGCGATGAAGCGCGGCAATGGCATGTCGAACATGCCAGCAACCATCGGCAGCATCGGCCGCAGCGGGCCGATGAAGCGGCCTACCAGCAGGCTGGCGATACCGTAGCGCTGGAAGTAGGTTTCGGCGCTGCCGATCCATTCGGGGTGGTGGCGCAGCAGCGGCAGGCGCCGGATGTTCTGGTGGAAGTACTTGCCGATGGCGTACGACATGGCGTCACCGAGCATGCCGCCGAGAAAGCCCAGCAGCAGCGTCTCGCCCAGGCTGAAGGTGCCGCTGCCGGCCAGCACCGCTACAGCGAACAGCAGCACCGTGCCGGGCACGATGATGCCGGCGATGGCCAGGCACTCGATGCAGGCGATCAGGAAGATGGCCAGGCCAAGCCACTGCGGGTTGGCGCTGAGCCAGCCGGTCAGGCTGTCGAGCCATTGGCTCATGGTGTCAGTTTCCTTGTTCCAGAATGAAGAAATCCCGTCCTTCGACCTGGCCCCGGCGTAGCGGGTTCCGGGTGCAGAAACGAGCGAATTCGGCGTCCACGAAGCGGTACGGCAGGTGTTCGTCGCGGCCGTGGGGGATGCCCAGGCGGGTGGTCTGGATCACGCGTGGCACATTGATTGCGCAATCTTCGACATAGAGCCCCTGCGGGTCGAAACGGCGGGCGTCCCAGTCCGGCACCTTCAGGCCCAGGGCGCGGCACAGCAGGGTCTGGCCGGCGCACAGGCGCTCTGCCGGGCGCAGGTTGCCGTTGGCGTCCGGGTTGTTCAACTGCATCTGCGCCAGGCTGTTGTCATCGGAGAGGGCGTCGACCCAGGGGTAGGCCGACTTGATCAACACCGCGTTGCCCGGCCCGTGGGCGCTGAAGTTCAACGAGTCGCCGCCGCGGGCGTAGTACATGTAGATGTGCCCGCCGTCGAGGAACAGCGCCTTGCGCTTTTCCGTATAGCCGAGCGAGGCGTGGCTGCCCTTGTCGGTGAGGTAGTAGGCTTCGGTCTCGATGATGCGGGCGGCCAGCCACAGATCGCCGTGGCGGTGGCGGATGACCTTGCCGAGCAACTCGCGGGCGAGGGTCTGGGCATCGCGGTCGAAAAAGCGGTCGGGCAGGGCGCGGGCCGGGCAGGGGACGGGCATGTTGGCGGTTCGTGGTGGCGAAGGCGGGGATGATAGCAATGAAAGGCTTAATCGAGGCTGAATCAGGTTGTAACCGGGTTGATCTTCCCAGGGTTTAGTCCGCGTCCCCCCAGGCTACGCCACTCCCGGTAGGAGCGGGCTTGCCCGCGAAAAGGTCGACGCCGAAGTGGGTCAATTCCGATACCCTCAGTTACATCTTTCCTACATATTTCCGCTGCCATCTTCTACCATCCGCCACCCGCCGCTGGGCGTACCCGAGCGCGGCAGTTATAATCAGCCGATTTCCCCTTCGCCAAGACACCGAACCCATGACCGAGTCCGTTCTTGACTACATGACCCGCCTGGGTCGCGCCGCCCGTGAGGCCTCGCGGGTGATCGGCCGCGCCAGCACTGCGCAGAAGAATCGCGCCCTGCAGGCCGCTGCCGACGCGCTCGACGCTGCCCGCGCCGAGCTGACCGCAGCCAACGAACAGGACCTCGCCGCAGGCCGTGCCAATGGCCTGGAGCCAGCACTGCTGGACCGTCTGGCCCTCACCCCGGCGCGCATCGATGGCATGATCACCGGCCTGCGCCAGGTGGCTGCGCTGCCGGACCCGGTCGGTGCGATCCGCGACATGAGCTACCGTCCGTCGGGCATCCAGGTTGGCAAGATGCGCGTACCGCTCGGTGTGATCGGCATCATCTACGAGTCTCGCCCGAACGTGACCATCGACGCTGCCAGCCTGTGCCTGAAGTCCGGCAACGCGACCATCCTGCGGGGCGGCTCGGAAGCCATCCACTCCAATCGCGCCATCGCCACCTGCATCCAGCGCGGCCTGGCCGAAGCCGGCCTGCCACCAGCCGTGGTACAGGTGGTCGAAACCACCGACCGCGAAGCCGTCGGTGCGCTGATCAGCATGCCGGAGTTCGTCGATGTCATCGTCCCGCGTGGTGGCCGTGGCCTGATCGAACGTATCAGCCGCGATGCGCGCGTGCCGGTGATCAAGCACCTGGACGGCATCTGTCACGTTTATGTCGATGCCCACGCCGACCTGGAAAAGGCCGCGCGCATCGCCTTCAACGCCAAGACTTACCGCTACGGCATCTGTGGCGCCATGGAGACGCTGCTGGTCGACGCCAGCGTGGCCCAGGCGTTCCTGCCGGACATGGCCCGCCGCTTCGAAGAGAAGGGTGTCGAACTGCGTGGCTGCGAGCGCACCCGGGCGATCATCGCCGCCAAGCCGGCCACCGAGGACGACTGGCACACCGAGTACCTGGATGCGATCCTGTCGATTCGCATCGTCGATGGCCTGGATCCGGCCATCGAGCACATCAATCACTATGGCTCGCACCACACCGACTCGATCGCCACCGAGCACCAGGGTAACGCCCGGCGCTTCATGGCCGAGGTCGATTCGGCGTCGGTCATGCTCAACACCCCGACCTGCTTTGCCGATGGCTTCGAGTATGGCCTGGGTGCGGAGATCGGGATTTCCACCGATAAGCTGCACGCCCGCGGTCCGGTCGGCCTGGAAGGGCTGACTTGCGAGAAGTACGTGGTGATCGGCGACGGTCAGTTGCGCGGGTCCTGCTGAGTTGAGCAAGGCCCCGGCAGTCCGGCGTATCGGCATTCTTGGCGGCACATTCGACCCGGTGCACATCGGCCACCTGCGCAGCGCGCTGGAAGTGGCCGAGTTCATGGGGTTGGACGAGTTGCGCCTGCTGCCCAACGCCCGGCCGCCGCACCGCGACACCCCGCAGGTGGCTGCCACCGACCGGCTGGCCATGGTGCGTAGCGCGGTACAAGGGGTCGAGGGCTTGAGCGTGGATGCCCGGGAGCTGGCGCGCGACAAACCGTCGTACACCATCGACACCCTGGAGTCGATCCGCAGCGAACTGAACACGCACGACCAGCTCTACCTGGTGCTGGGCTGGGATGCCTTCTGTGGTCTCCCGGGCTGGCACCGCTGGGAAGAGCTGCTGCAACATTGTCACATCCTGGTGCTGCAGCGCCCGGATGCCGATGTCGAACCCCCCGACGAGCTGCGCAACCTTCTGGCTGCGCGCTCGCAGAGCGATCCCACCGCCATGTCCGGCCCGGCGGGGAACATTTCGTTCGTCTGGCAGACGCCGCTTGCGGTGTCCGCCACACAGATCCGGCAGCTGCTGGCCAGCGGCAAGTCGGTTCGGTTCCTGGTGCCGGACGCAGTACTGGCCTACATCGAGGCGCACGGTCTGTACCGTGTGTCCAACTGAGGGCGCCGCAGGGCGCCTCATTACAACGAGTTGAACGAGTTTTATATGACCAAGCAGAAAATCAATGGCGAAGAACTGGTCGAACTGACCAAGGCCGCGCTGGAAGACGTCAAGGCCCAGGACATCCAGGTCATCGACGTGCGCGACAAGCACAGCCTCACCGACTACATGATCATTGCCACCGGTACCTCCAACCGCCAGATCAACGCGATGCTGGAAAAGGTCCGTGAGGCCGTCAAGGCCAAGGGCGCGCAGCCGCTGGGCGAAGAAGGCAAGGGCGACAGTGACTGGGTGCTGCTGGACCTGAACGACGTCATCGTGCACATGATGACCGCCGCTGCCCGTCAGTTCTACGACCTGGAGCGTCTGTGGCTGGGCGCCGAGCAGAGCCGTGCTGCTGATGCCAAGCACCACAGCCCGGAAAACGCCAGCGACTACTTCACCGACAAGCTCAAGGATCGGGAATAAGGAAGCGCCGTGCGTCTGCGTCTGATCGCGGTCGGCTCGCGTATGCCGAAGTGGGTCGAGGAAGGCTGGCACGAGTACGCCAAGCGCCTCCCCGCCGAGCTGTCGCTGGAGCTGGTTGAAATCCCGCTGAACACCCGTGGCAAGAACGCCGACGTTGCCCGCCTGATCCGTCAGGAAGGCGAGGCGATGCTGGCCAAGGTCCAGCCCGGTGAACGGATCGTCACGCTCGAAGTCCATGGCAAGCCGTGGAGCACCGAGCAACTGGCGACCGAGCTGGATCGCTGGCGCCTGGATGCGCGTACGGTCAACCTGATGGTGGGCGGCCCGGAAGGGCTGGCGCCGGAAGTCTGCGCCCGTGCCGAACAGCGCTGGTCGCTGTCGCCGCTGACCCTGCCGCACCCGTTGGTGCGGATACTCATCGGTGAACAGATCTACCGCGCCTGGACCGTGTTGTCCGGGCACCCTTACCACAAATGACTTCGTAAGCCTGTCCGATGCCGCAGCAGATCCGCCTCAAGGACCACGAGAAAGACGCACGCCTTGTGCGCAACCGCGTCGTGGTCGGCGCGGTGGCGATCATGCTGCTCGTGTCCGTGCTGATCGCGCGCCTGTATTACCTGCAGATCATCCAGTACGACTACCACTCGACGCTGTCGGAGAACAACCGGGTGCATGTGCAGCCGATTCCGCCGACCCGTGGGCTGATCTTCGATCGCAACGGTGTGATCGTCGCCGACAACCGCCCCAGTTTCAGCCTGACCATGACCCGCGAACGCGCGGGCAAGTGGCAGGAGGTGCTGGACACCATCATCGAGGTGCTCGAGCTGAGCGAAGATGATCGTGCCTTGTTCGAGCGCCGCATGAAGCAGGGGCGTCGGCCATTCGAGCCGGTGCCGATCCTGTTCGAACTGAACGAGGAGCAGATCGCCCGCGTCGCCGTGAACCAGTTCCGTCTTCCCGGGGTGGAGGTGGCGGCGCAACTGGTGCGGCATTACCCACAAGGTGCGCATTTCGCTCATTCGGTGGGCTATGTCGGGCGGATCAACGAGAAGGAACTCAAGTCCCTCGATCCGGTGAACTACAGCGGCACCCACCATATCGGCAAGACCGGCATCGAGCGTTTCTACGAGGACGACCTGCATGGCCAGGTTGGCTACGAGGAAGTCGAGACCAACGCTCGCGGCCGTGTCTTGCGGGTGCTCAAGCGCACCGACCCGATTCCTGGCAAGGATATTGTCCTGAGCCTGGACATCAAGCTGCAGGAGGCCGCCGAAGAGGCGCTGGCAGGCCGCCGTGGGGCGATCGTCGCCCTCGACCCGCGCACCGGCGAGGTGCTGGCGATGGTCAGCCAGCCGAGCTTCGACCCCAACCTGTTCGTCACCGGCATCAGCTTCAAGGCCTATGCCGAGCTGCGCGATTCGATCGATCGCCCGTTGTTCAACCGTGTGCTGCGCGGCCTGTATCCTCCGGGCTCGACCATCAAGCCGGCAGTGGCCATCGCCGGCCTGGACAGCGGTGTGGTCAATGCCAGCAGCCGGGTGTTCGACCCGGGCTACTACCAACTGCCCAACTATGACCACAAGTACCGCAACTGGAACCGCACCGGCGATGGCTGGGTGGATCTGGATGTGGCGATCATGCGTTCTAACGACACCTATTTCTACGATCTTGCGCACAAGATGGGGATTGATCGGCTGTCGGCCTACATGAACAAGTTCGGCATCGGCCAGAAAGTCTCGCTGGACATGTTCGAAGAGTCGCCCGGGCTGATGCCTTCGCGTGAATGGAAGCGCGCCACCCGCCGCCAGGCCTGGTTCCCCGGTGAAACGCTGATTCTGGGCATTGGCCAGGGGTACATGCAGGCAACGCCCCTGCAACTGGCCCAGGCCACCGCACTGATCGCCAACAAGGGCAAGTGGAACCGTCCGCACCTGGCCAAGACCATCGAGGGCAAGCAGCCGGTGGATGAGAACCCGGTGGAAGACATCGTGCTGCGCGACAAGAACGACTGGGCCCGGGTCACCCATGGCATGGAGCAGGTGATGCACGGCGCGCGCGGCACGGCGCGCAAGGCCGCGCTCGGCTCGCAATATCGTATCGCCGGCAAGAGCGGTACCGCACAGGTGGTGGCGATCAAGCAGGGCGAGAAGTACGACCGCAACAAACTCCAGGAGCGTCACCGCGACCACGCGCTGTTCGTCGCCTTCGCACCCGCCGAAGATCCGAAGATCGTGGTCTCGGTAATGGTCGAGAACGGCGAGTCCGGCTCTGGTGTTGCCGCCCCCGTGGTGCGCCAGGTCATGGACGCCTGGTTGCTCGACGAAAACGGCCGGCTCAAGCCCGAATTTGGCCCTGCCACTGTCACTGTCGCCCAGGAAACGGCCCCGTGAAGAACAATTTCGATCGCATGCTCTCCAGCGAGGACGTGATGCGCAGGCGCGCCAGCTTCCTGCAGCGCATCCATGTCGATGGTCCTCTGCTGCTCATTCTGCTGACGCTCGCCGCCGGCAGCCTGTTCGTCCTCTATTCGGCCAGCGGTAAGAACTGGGACCTGCTGATGAAGCAGGCCAGTTCCTTCGGCATCGGCCTGGTGTCCATGTTCATCATCGCCCAGCTCGAGCCACGCTTCATGGCGCGCTGGGTGCCGCTGGCCTACGTGGCGGGGGTCCTGTTGCTGGTGGTGGTGGACGTGATGGGCCACAACGCCATGGGCGCCACGCGCTGGATCAACATTCCCGGGGTGATTCGTTTCCAGCCCTCGGAATTCATGAAGATCATCATGCCGGCGACCATCGCCTGGTACCTGTCCAAGCGCACCCTGCCGCCCCATCTGAAACACGTGGCAATCAGCCTGGTGTTGATCGGTGTGCCGTTCATCCTTATCGTCCGACAACCCGACCTTGGCACGGCGCTGTTGATCCTTGCCTCCGGTGCGTTCGTGCTGTTCATGGGCGGCCTGCGCTGGCGCTGGATCATCAGCGTGGTGACGGCGGCCGTACCGGTGGCCGTGGCGATGTGGTTCTTCGTGATGCATGACTATCAGAAGCAGCGGGTCCTGACCTTCCTCGACCCCGAGAGCGATCCGCTGGGTACTGGCTGGAACATCATCCAGTCCAAGGCCGCGATCGGTTCGGGCGGCGTGTTCGGCAAGGGCTGGCTGCTGGGCACCCAGTCGCACCTGGACTTTCTGCCCGAAAGCCACACCGACTTCATCATCGCCGTGCTGGGTGAGGAATTCGGCCTGGTGGGCATCTGCCTGCTGCTGATCATCTACCTGTTGCTGATCGGTCGCGGCCTGGTCATCACCGCGCAGGCGCAGACCCTGTTCGGCAAGTTGCTGGCCGGCAGCCTGACGATGACCTTCTTTGTTTATGTGTTCGTCAACATCGGTATGGTGAGTGGCCTGCTGCCCGTGGTGGGTGTGCCGTTGCCCTTTATCAGCTATGGCGGAACTTCGTTGGTGACGCTGCTGTCAGCGTTTGGCGTTTTGATGTCGATCCACACGCACCGCAAATGGATCGCGCAGGTTTGAAAAAGGTGAAGAATTTCATGCAAGCAGTGCGTGGCTGGGCTGCCCGTTGTATGCCGTGGATCGGCGCGATGGGGCTGTTCGGCGCTGTCCAGCAGGCCAATGCCGGCGACTATGACGGCTCGCCCAAGGTGGCCGAATTCGTTGGCGAAATGACCCGCGACTACGGCTTTGCCGACGAGCAACTGATGGCCGTGTTCCGCGAGGTGCAGCGCAAGCAGGCGATCCTCGACGCGATCTCGCGTCCGGCCGAGCGGGTCAAGCCGTGGAAGGAATACCGCCCGATGTTCATCACCGATGCGCGCATTGCCCGCGGTGTGGACTTCTGGCGCCAGCACGAAGCCGTGCTGGCCCGCGCCGAGCAGGAATACGGCGTGCCGGCCCAGTACATCGTCGCGATCATCGGCGTGGAAACCTTCTTTGGCCGCAATACCGGTAACTACCGTGTCATCGATGCCTTGTCGACGCTGGGCTTCGACTACCCGCCGCGAGCCGAATTCTTCCGCAAGGAGCTGCGTGAGTTCCTCCTGCTGGCGCGCGAGGAGCAACTCGACCCGCTCACGCTCAAGGGCTCCTATGCTGGCGCCATGGGCCTGCCGCAGTTCATGCCGAGCAGTTTCCGCAATTACGCCGTGGACTTCGACGGCGACGGCCACATCAACATCTGGAACAACCCGGATGACGCCATCGGTAGCGTGGCCAGCTATTTCAAGCGCCACGGCTGGACCGCCGGGCAGCCGGTGGTCAGCCGGGCGCAGGTCAGTGGTACGCGTGTCGACGAGGGCCTGACCACTGGCATCGAGCCTGTGAAGACAGTCGGGGAGTTGCGAGCGCTGGGCTGGTCGAGTCATGATGCGCTGCGCGATGATCTGCCGGTCACGGCGTTCCGGCTCGAAGGCGACAATGGCCCCGAATACTGGATGGGCCTCAAGAACTTCTACGCGATCACGCGTTACAACCGCAGCGTGATGTATGCCATGGCGGTGCATCAGCTTTCGCAACAGCTGGTCCAGGCACGGGGCGTCAAGTAATGCGCGAATTGTTCAAAGCCAATACCTTCAAGCTGCTCACCTGTGCCGCCATCGGCCTGGTGCTGGTCAGCTGTTCTTCCAGCCGTCCGACCTCGCAGGCGGGCGGCAACACCGTTCGCTCGCAGCCGGGTCTGGACATCAACCGTGCCCACAAGGACGGTGCGCCCTGGTGGGACGTGGACGTCAACAAGATTCCCGACGCCACCCCGACCGTGCACACCGGCAACTACAAGGCCAACCCGTACACCGTGCTGGGCAAAACCTATTACCCGATGCAGGACTCGCGCAACTATCGCGCCGAGGGCACGGCGTCGTGGTACGGCACCAAGTTCCACGGGCAGAACACCGCCAACGGCGAGCTTTACGACCTTTACGGCATGAGCGCGGCGCACAAGACCCTGCCGCTGCCGGCCTATGTGCGGGTGACCAACCTGGCCAACGGCCGTAGCGTGATCCTGCGGGTCAACGATCGCGGGCCGTTCTATTCGGACCGCATCATCGACTTGTCGTATGCCGCGGCGAAGAAGCTCGGTTACGCCGAGATCGGCACCGCCCATGTGCGCGTCGAGGGTATCGACCCGCAGCAGTGGTGGGCGCAGAAGGGCCAGCAGCCGCCATCGATGCTCAAGGAGCCGCAGGTCGCCCAGGCGCAGCCGATCCCTGCCAGCACCGGGCGCGTCGAGCAGTGGACCCCGCCGCCGCAGCAGCACGCGGCACCCGTGGTGCCGGTGCAGGTTGCCGGCAACAACGTACCGGGCAACGGCGGCGGCAGCTTCCTTCAGGTGGGCGCCTTCGCCAACCCGGACGCGGCCGAGCTGTTGCGTTCCAAGTTGAGCACCATGGTCAGTGCTCCGGTGTTCATCAGTTCCATCGTACGCAACCAGCAAACGCTGCACCGGGTACGTCTGGGGCCGATCAACAGCCAGGGTGAGATCCAGCAGGCGCAGGACAGCATTCGCCTGGCGAACCTGGGGCAGGCCAAGCTGGTCACAGCAGACTGACTGCGCAGTATCTTGCCGACCTGTCGGTTTGTTCATGAATTGCCAGGTTCGGCCATGTACAATGGCGGTTTTGCCCCTTGGGGCATGGGGTTGTCCGCCAGCCCTGAAGCAGACTGAAACGCCGTGGTATCCCCGCGGAACATCAGACCATTAGCGATTTACGAGAGACGGATGAACATCACCAACCTTGCCAAACGACTTTGCCTGCCCGTACTGCTGATGATCGTGCCTGCTGCCTTTGCAGCCGAGCAGATGATGCCAGCACCTCCGCAGTTGGCAGCCAAGTCCTATGTACTCATGGATGCGTCCAGCGGCAACGTGCTGGTCGAGAACAACGGTGACGAGCGCCTGCCGCCAGCCAGCCTGACCAAGCTGATGACCGCCTACATCGCCACTCTCGACATCCGTCGTGGCCAGATCGGCGAGAACGACCCGGTGACCGTCAGCGAGAACGCCTGGCGTACCGGCGGTTCGCGCATGTTCATCAAGGTCGGCAGCCAGGTGACCGTCAGCGACCTGCTGCACGGCATCATCATCCAGTCGGGCAACGATGCCTCGGTCGCCCTGTCCGAGCACATCGCCGGCAGTGAAGACGCCTTCGCCGACATGATGAACAAGACTGCCGGCGACCTGGGCATGTCCAATTCGCACTTCATGAACCCGACCGGCCTGCCGAACCCTGAGCACTATTCCTCGGCCCACGACATGGCCCTGCTGGCGCGCGCGATCATCAACGAAGATCCGGCCCACTACGCGATCTACTCGCAGAAAGAGTTCTACTGGAACAACATCAAGCAGCCTAACCGCAACCTGCTGCTGTGGCGCGACAAGACCGTCGACGGTCTGAAGACCGGCCACACCGAGGAAGCCGGCTACTGCATGGTGGCGTCGGCCGTTCGCGACGGCCAGCGTCTGATCGCGGTGGTGTTCGGCACCAACAGCGAGCAGGCCCGTGCCGCCGAGACGCAGAAGCTGCTGACCTACGGTTTCCGCTTCTTCGAAACCCAGACCTTCTATCAGAAGGGCACCGAGCTGACCCAGGCTCCGGTCTGGAAGGGCGCCACCGGTCAAGTCAAGGCCGGTCTGGCCAACGACCTGACCATGACCATGCCTAAAGGCCAATTGAAACGCCTCCAGGCTTCGATGACCATGAACCCGCAACTGACCGCTCCGATCGCAAAAGGTGACGTGATCGGCAAAGTGGAAGTCAAACTGGACGAGAAAGTGGTGCACAGCGCCGACCTGATCGCCCTGGATGGCGTCGAGGAAGGTGGTTTCTTCCGCCGTATGTGGGATAGCATCCGCCTGTTCTTCTACGGTTTGTTCAACTGATACGTGACCGGCCATGCCCCCGTGCAACCACGCGGGGGCATTGTTGTTGCCACGCCTTACGAGGGCGTATGCGCTATGAGCGAAGCTGACGTCAAGTCGCACAAAATCGAATTCCCCTGCGCCGATTACCCGATCAAGGTCATCGGCGATACTGTTGTCGGCTTCAAGGACATGGTCATCGAAGTCCTGAGCAAGCACGCCAAGGTCGATCTTTCCACCCTGGCCGAGCGCCAGAGCAAGGAAGGCAAGTACACCACGGTGCAGTTGCACATCGTCGCCGAGAGCGAGAATCAGCTGCACGACATCAACAGTGCCCTGCGTGCCACCGGCATCGTGAAAATGGTGCTGTGATGCCCGCGTGTCTCGGTTTTCGCGATCTTGGCCTGCAGCCCTATGAACCGGTGCTGGAGGCCATGCGTCGTTTTACCGAGCAACGCAGCCCGGACAGCCAGGACGAAGTCTGGTTGGTCGAGCATCCTGCAGTCTTCACCCAGGGCCAGGCCGGCAAGGCCGAGCATCTGCTGATTCCGGGCGATATCCCGGTGGTGCAGACGGACCGCGGCGGCCAGGTCACCTACCACGGCCCCGGCCAGTTGGTCGCCTACCTGCTGCTGGACGTGCGCCGCCTGAGCATTGGCGTGCGCGAACTGGTCAGCCGCATCGAGACTACGCTCATCGAACTGCTCGCCAGCTATGGCGTGCAGGCGGTGGCCAAGCCCGACGCCCCTGGCGTCTATGTCGATGGGGCGAAGATCGCGTCACTTGGCCTTCGAATCCGCAATGGCCGTTCGTTCCACGGCCTTGCCCTGAACGTGGACATGGACCTCGCGCCATTCCGCCGAATCAACCCCTGCGGGTATGCGGGGCTGGCCATGACCCAGCTGCGCGACCTGGCAGGTCCGATCGAACTCGACGAGGTCAGGACAAGGCTGCGCGGACAGCTGGTCAAGCACCTCGACTATGCTGAGCAGACGACCCTCACGGGCGGAATCGACTGAATATGACAACTGTGCAAGAAGCCGTGCCGAACCTGATCGCGACCCAAGACGTCACCCCGCGCCCCGCCCCCAAGAAAGTGGAAGCCGGGGTCAAGCTGCGTGGCGCCGATAAGGTCGCGCGCATCCCGGTGAAAATCATCCCCACCGAAGAACTGCCGAAGAAGCCCGACTGGATTCGCGTGCGCATCCCGGTTTCGCCGGAAGTCGATCGCATCAAGCAACTGCTGCGCAAGCACAAGTTGCACAGCGTCTGCGAAGAGGCATCCTGCCCCAACCTGGGCGAGTGCTTCTCCGGTGGCACCGCGACCTTCATGATCATGGGTGACATCTGCACCCGCCGCTGCCCGTTCTGCGACGTTGGTCACGGCCGTCCGAAGCCTCTGGATCTGGACGAGCCGAAGAACCTGGCGGTCGCCATTGCCGACCTGCGCCTGAAGTACGTGGTGATCACCTCGGTAGACCGCGACGACCTGCGTGATGGTGGCGCCCAGCACTTTGCCGATTGCATCCGCGAAATCCGCGCCCTGTCCCCGGGCGTGCAGTTGGAAACCCTGGTGCCGGACTACCGCGGGCGTATGGACGTGGCGCTGGAAATCACCGCGCAAACGCCGCCTGATGTGTTCAACCACAACCTCGAGACCGTGCCGCGTCTGTACAAGGCCGCGCGTCCGGGTTCGGACTACGACTGGTCGCTGGACCTGCTGCAGAAGTTCAAGCAACTGGTGCCGCACGTCCCCACCAAGTCGGGCCTGATGCTCGGCCTGGGCGAGACCGACGAGGAAGTCATCGAAGTGATGCACCGCATGCGCGAGCATGACATCGACATGCTGACCCTCGGCCAGTACCTGCAGCCTTCGCGCAGCCACTTGCCGGTGCAGCGTTTCGTGCACCCCGACACCTTCGCCTGGTTCGCCGAGGAAGGCTACAAGATGGGCTTCAAGAACGTCGCCTCCGGCCCGCTGGTGCGCTCGTCGTACCACGCCGACCAGCAGGCTCACGAAGCCAAGATCAAGCTCTGATCCGGGCTTGCGCTGAACATGCCGATGCGCGCCGAAAGGCGGCATCGGCATTTTTGTTTTCTGGGGCAACGCGCCCTGTGTGCGCCTTCCAATACGCCCGTTAGAGTGGCAAGCCCCTGTATGCAAGGAGTCGCCCGATGAACTGTCTTGAAACCCCAACCTTCCGCCTGCCCAAGGCATTGCCCGGTAACGCCTGCTTCGCAATTGTCGCGCCGGCGGGGCCTGCACGGCTGGATGTGGACAAGGCGCGGCAATGGTTCGAACAGCGGGGCTTGCGCTGCCGCGTCTATCCGGGTGCGCTGCAGGCCGACGGCTATCTGGCAGGCAGCGACGAGCAACGCCTGCGTGACTTTCACGACGCCTTCGCTGACCCTCAGATCGACGCGATCCTGTGCATGCGGGGTGGCTATGGCAGCATGCGGCTGCTGGATCGGCTGGATTTCGAGCTGATTCGTCGTCACCCCAAACCCTTGATCGGCTACAGCGACATCACCGCCCTGCACACGGCAATCCAGCGCCATGCCGGGTTGCTCACCTTCCATGGCGGGATGCTCAATGCCGACCTGCTCGGTGCCAAGCTCGAGCCGACCGTCAGTTCGCTATTCCAGCAGTTGCAGGGGCAGGTCGGGCGAGGCGATGCCATCGAGCATCCTGCGGCGTTCGGCCTTACGACCGTGGTCGGTGGTGTTGCCAGCGGACGTTTGGTGGGTGGCAACCTGTCGATGCTCGGAGCGACCCAGGGCACTGTGGCGCAGATCGATACCCACGACAGCATCCTGTTCATCGAGGACGTCAACGAGCCCCTGTACCGCGTGGACCGTCTGCTGACCCAGTTGCGCTTGGCCGGCAATCTGGAGGGAATCAAGGGGGTGCTGGTGGGAGACTTCGCGGGGATCACGGTGGCGGCGCTGGAGCCGTTGCTCAGGGATATCTTCGGGCCACTGCAGGTGCCGGTGTTGGCAGGATGGCGCAGTGGGCACTGCGATCCGAATGTGTGCCTGCCGTTGGGTGCGCAGGTGCGGCTGGACAGTGATGCACAGCAGCTTGTGCTGGAGCAGGCGTTGTTCACAGCCTGAAGCTATAGGGGCTGCACAAGCAGCCCCGATATTCTCTAGCGCCGCAGGCTATCGAGCAGCTTGTGTGTTGGATAGCCATCGGCCGGCCAGCCCTGAGCTTGCTGGGCATTGCGAATGGCCTTGCGGGTGTTGGCGCCGATGATGCCATCGGCGTTACCGGCTTCGTGCCCGCTGGCGTTGAGCAGGTTTTGCAGCTCCATGCGCTCGCTGCGGCTCAGCGGCAGGTCGTCCTTCGGCCACGATCCGGCAATGAAGCCCCAGCCCGAGAAGCGATCGCCCAGCAGGCTGACCGCCAGGGCGTAGGACGAGGAATTGTTGTACTTCAGGATTGCACGGAAGTTGTCCAGTACCAGGAATGCCGGTCCGCGTGCGCCTGCTGGAAGCAATAGCGCTGCCGAGAGCTGGCTGCTGCCGCTGGGCAGTTGGGTGCCGGTTGGCAGTGTCACACCGAGGCTCAACCATTCGCTGACCGACTTGCGTTGAGCGCCGTCTGCCAGCCAGTAATCGAAGCCTGCCGGCACCTGAACCTCGAAGCCCCAAGGTTGGCCACGCTTCCAGCCCGAGCTTTGCAGGTAGTGCGCGGTGGAGGCCAGGGCGTCTGCCGTGCTGTTCCAGATGTCGCGGCGACCATCGCCGTCGAAGTCCACCGCGTGGGTGTTGTAGGTGGTAGGGATGAACTGGGTCTGCCCCATTGCACCGGCCCAGGAGCCGCGCATGGCCTCGGGCTGGATATCGCCGTTCTGCAGGATCTGCAGGGCCGCGATCAACTGGTCCTGGGCGAAGGTCGGGCGGCGGCCCTCATAGGCCAGGGTGGCCAGCGAGCGGATCACCGACTTGTTGCCCTGGAACTGCCCGAAATTGCTCTCCATGCCCCATACGGCAACCAGCACCTGGCGGTCGACGCCATAGCGTTGCTCGATACGACCGAGCAGCTCGGCGTGCTGTTCCAGCAGTTTCTTGCCGTTGCGCACGCGCAGCGGCGACAACGCACCGTCGAGATACTCCCAGACCGGGCGGGAGAATTCAGGCTGGCTGCGGTCGGCCTTGATCACGTCCATGTCGGGTGTGACGCCAAGGAATGCACGGTCGAAGGTATTGGGGCTGATGCCTGCCAGCAGGGCTTGCTGGCGGAAGCCCGCCTGCCATTGGGCGAAGGTCTGCAGCGGCTGGATTTCGCTGCTGGTGTCAGTGGCGGTGCCGGGCAGGGTAACGTTCGGAGCAGGCTGGGCCGGAGCCAGCGGCAGGGCGTCGGCGGCGGTGGGTTTTTCCGCGCAGGCGACGAGCAGGATGAAGCTGGAGGCCGCGATCAGCTGGCGGGGGCGCCAGCGCTGGGAAAGACTGAAGGACATGCACAGATCCAGTTTTGCAGTTCAGGTGCCGACCATATCATGCCTGCGCCTTTTTCAGGCGGCCAGAAAGCAAGAAGCCTCCCAATCTCTCGATTGGAAGGCTTCGCGGCGGTAGCTGCCCTTGCCCTTTTCCGGTCGTTCCTGACGGCAGCGGAACAGGGGTTGGGCGATGATCGACTTGGCCTTGTTGGGGCCGTGTTTTTTCGGCTTCTTGCTCATGGCGGGGTTCCCGGGTTGGATGAACTTGGGGCGGACTTTATGGCCTGGGCGAGCGGGGGGCCAATTGATTGTGTGTATGAGCTGCGACACCCCTGTGGGAGCGCCGAACCGCCGTTCCTACAGTAGTCCCAATTATTCCGAAGGAAGCGTCAGGCGCTGGCCGGCCATCAACAGCGACAGCCGCGACAACCCGGTCCACGGCGAGCCCTCGGCCTGGCCTTTGATCTGTGCGTCGATACGCTGGGCATCCTGCAGCAGTTGCGCCCAACGTTGCGCTGACAGGCGCTGCAGAGCCTTGCTGACCAAGGGGCGGCGTTTATCCCACACTGGTGGGCGCGACTGGCTGAAGGCCTTGTCCAGCGGCACGCCCTGGCTGAACTGCTGGGCCAGCCCCGCCAGCAAGCGCAGCTCGCGCGCCAGCGCCCATAGAATGACCGGCGGCTCGACGCCCTCGCCACGCAGCCCTTCGAGCATGCGCAGGGCATGCCCGGCCTCGCCGTTGAGGATGGCATCGACCAGGCCGAACACATCGAAGCGAGCGCTGTCGGCGACCGCGGCCTGGACGGTCTCGACGGTGATCTGGTTGCCCTCGGCGAGCAGCTTGAGTTTCTCGATCTCCTGGGCGGCCGCCAGCAGGTTGCCCTCGACCCTTGCGGCGATCAGGTCGATCGCATCGCGCTGCGCCGACAGCCCGGCCTGGGACAGGCGCTGGTTGATCCATTGCGGCAGCTGCTGGGCGTCCACCGGCCAGATCTGGATGAACTGGCAGTGTTCACCCTCGATGAGGGCCTTGCCCCATTTAGTCTTCTGCGCACTGCCGTCAAGCTTGGGCAGGCTGATCAGCAGCAGCGTGTCCTCGGCGGGATTGGCGCAATACTCCATGAGCGCAGCAGCGCCCTTGTCGCCGGGTTTGCCCGACGGCAGGCGCAGCTCCAGCAGACGTCGTTGGGCGAACAGCGAAAGGCTGGCACCGGCCAGCAGCAGGCTACCCCAGTCGAAGTTGGCATCGGCGCTGAACACCTGACGTTCATCGAAGCCCTGTTGGCGCGCGGCGGCGCGAATGGCGTCGGCGGCTTCCTGGCACAGCAGAGGGTCGTCGCCGCTGACCACATAGACCGGGGCCAGTGTGCCTTGCAGGTGCTTGTTGAGTTGGGCGGGAGAAAGCTTCATGGGATGGGCGGGGCACCAGCGGTGCCCCGTTCAGGCTCAATGGGCCGGGACTTCCAGCGGCGATTGCTGGGGCGTGTTGTCCTGGATGCGCTGGGCCTCTTTCAGGGCTTCGGCTTCGGCGCGGGCGCGTTCGTCAGCCTTGCGCTGAAGATGCGCCAGGTGCTCCGGGGTCAGCTGCTGCAGGCGGACCATCATGCTCTGGACCAGGTCACGACGCATTTCCTGGCGAACCTGAGTGGCTTCCTGGGTGGAGCCGGTGATGTTGTTGCCGTCGTAGACATAGATCTTGCGTACTTCCAGCTTGTCTGTGAGCAGTACCGCATCGTTCTGCCCCTGAACTTCGTAGTTCAGCACGGTAGTCAGCTCGTATTCAGCAGAGCGGCTGCCGCCGGAGTAGGTCGCCGCGCGCTGGCTGTCCTGCTCGTTGGTCAGTACCAGCTTGTAGGGCGCGCCGGCCTGAACCTTGACGCCACTGTTCTGCAGAGTCTGGCGCAGTTGGGTGACGGTCTCGCCATAGGCATTACGCGCGCTCAGATCCAGTTCCTTGAGGGCGATCTCGTTGGTGCCGGTACCGCGCAGCTGGAAACCGCAGGCGCTGAGCACGGCGGCCAGGCCTATTACCAGCAGATTGCGTTTGATCATGTTGTTGCTCCCTTGTGGGCCTGTTCCGCCCGCCCCGTGTCTAAGGGGCGGGCGTTGCCATCAGTTGGCGACGATATTGACCAGCTTGCCCGGTACCACGATGACCTTGCGGATGGTCAGGCCATCGATGAAGCGCAGGACATTGTCGTTGCTGCGGGCGGCGGCTTCGATTTCCTCGCGGCTGGCGGCGGCAGGCATTTCGACCTGGCCACGCAGCTTGCCGTTGACCTGCACTACCAGGGTGATGGTGTCTTGTACCAGCGCGCTTTCGTCGACGGCCGGCCAGCCAGCGTCGATCACCGCCTGGGTGTGGCCCAGTTCCTTCCACAGTGCGTGAGAGAGGTGCGGGGTGATCGGTGCCAGCAGCAGGGTGACGGCCTCCAGGCCTTCCTGCAGCAGGGCACGATCCTGTTCGCTGGCTTGCGGAGCTTTTTCCAGTACGTTCATCAGGGTCATCACCTGGGCGATGGCGGTGTTGAACTTGTGGAACTGACCCACATCGGTGCTGGCTTGCTTGATTGCAGCGTGGATGCCTCGGCGGATGACCTTCTGCGCGTCGTCCAGGGCGGCGATGTCCAGCTTGCCTGGCAGGCTCTGGGCAACATGGCCCTGGGCCAGGCGCCAGACACGGCGCAGGAAGCGGCTCGCGCCTTCGACACCGGAGTCGGACCATTCCAGGCTCATGTCGGGCGGCGAGGCGAACATCATGAACAGACGGCAGGTGTCGGCGCCGTAGGCGTCGATCATGGCTTGTGGGTCGACGCCGTTGTTCTTCGACTTCGACATCTTCTCGGTGCCGCCGATTTCCACCGGCAGGCCGTCGGTCTTCAGGCGTGCGCCGATGATCTTGGCCTTGGCATCACGCTCGACCTCGACATCGGCCGGGTTGAACCAGTCACGACCGCCGTTGCTGGCGACGCGGTAGTAGGTTTCGGCGACGACCATGCCTTGGGTCAGCAGGTTCTTGAACGGCTCGTTCGAGGTGACCAGGCCTTCGTCGCGCATCAGCTTGTGGAAGAAGCGTGCGTACAACAGGTGCAGGATGGCGTGCTCGATACCGCCGATGTACTGATCGACCGGCAGCCAGTGGTTGGCCGCTTTCGGATCGACCAGACCACCCTCGTAGTTGGGCGAGGCGTAGCGGGCGAAGTACCAGGACGATTCGACGAAGGTGTCCATGGTGTCGGTTTCGCGCTTGGCCGCAGTGCCGCATTTCGGGCAGGTGCACTCATAGAACTCGGGCATGCGCGCCAGTGGCGAACCGGCGCCGTCCGGCACCACGTTCTCCGGCAGCACGACCGGCAGTTGGTCTTCCGGCACCGGCACGTCGCCGCAGGACGGGCAATGGATGATCGGGATCGGGCAGCCCCAGTAGCGCTGGCGGCTGATACCCCAGTCGCGCAGGCGGAACTGGGTGCGCGACTTGCCGAGGTCCTTGCGGATCAGCGCGGCTTCGATGGCGTCGAAGGCGCCGGCGAAGTCCAGGCCGTCGAACTCGCCGGAGTTGATCAGTTGGCCGTGCTCGCCATAGGCGGCCAGCCACTCGCTGCCGACTTCATCGCCCGCGCTGGTGCGCACCACAGCCTTGACCGGCAAGTTGTACTTGTGGGCGAACTCGAAATCGCGCTCGTCATGGGCCGGAACAGCCATTACCGCGCCATCGCCGTAGTGCATCAGCACGTAGTTGGCGACCCAGACCGGCAGTTTCTCGCCGGTGAGCGGATGCTCGACCAGCAGCGAGGTGGCCATGCCTTTCTTCTCTTGCGTGGCCATGTCGGCCTCGGCCACGCTGCCGCTCTTGCATTCGTCGATGAATGCTTGCAGCGCCGGGTTGCCCTGGGCGGCCTGGGTGGCCAGCGGGTGTTCGGCGGCGACGGCGACGTAGGTGGCGCCCATCAGGGTGTCGGGGCGAGTGGTGAAGACCTTCAGCGTGCCCTCGTGACCGATGCTCGCCTGGTCGTAGGGGAACTGCACTTCCATGCCGCGCGACTTGCCGATCCAGTTGCGCTGCATGGTCTTGACCTGCTCGGGCCAGCCCGGCAGCTCGTCGAGGCTTTCCAGCAGCTCATCGGCGTAGTCGGTGATGCGGAAGTAGTACATCGGGATTTCGCGCTTCTCGATCAGCGCGCCCGAACGCCAGCCACGGCCGTCGATGACCTGCTCGTTGGCCAGCACGGTCTGGTCGGCCGGGTCCCAGTTCACGGTCCCGTTCTTGCGGTAGATCACGCCTTTTTCGAACAGGCGGGTGAACAGCCACTGCTCCCACCGGTAGTAGTCCGGCTTGCAGGTGGTGACTTCCCGCGACCAGTCGAAGGCCAGACCCAGGCTCTTGAGCTGGGTCTTCATGTAGTCGATGTTCTCGTAGGTCCACTTGGCCGGGGCAACGTTGTTCTTCATCGCCGCGTTTTCCGCCGGCATGCCGAAGGCATCCCAACCCATCGGCTGCAGGACATTCTTGCCCAGCATGCGCTGGTAGCGGGCAATGACGTCGCCGATGGTGTAGTTGCGCACGTGGCCCATGTGTAGCTTGCCGCTCGGGTACGGGAACATCGATAGGCAATAGTACGTATCCTTGCCTTGCTGTTCGGTGACAGCGAACGATTGTTGCTCGTCCCAGAACTTCTGGGCGGCGGCTTCTAAATCACGGGGCTGGTATTGTTCGTGCATGGCTACTTTTGCTGAAAGTGAAAGAGACCTTGTTTCCAGGCAGCGCAACCTCGCTGCGTCCGGCACTCCGGTGTCGATGAGAGTGAACGGCCTAGCATACATGAGCGTCGCGCGTCGTGGGAAACCCAGAATGCGATTGGCGCCATGCGGGCCGTTTGTCGCGGCAGGCGGCTGCTTTTTTCAGTGCCGCTAAGCTCATCTGTGGGGGGGATATTCTTACCTTCAATGAGGTGAACGGATGGGAGAGTCGCAGCTAACCGCAATCAAACCGGAGCTATACGAACGCCTGATCGACCGACTGGGCTTGGCACTCGAAGTGGCCAGGACCTCGGTGCGATTGCGCGACGAAATGCCAGCAGAATTGGAGCTGCGCGGCCTGAGCCCCGCGGAGTTCCAGGTGATCAAGGCTTATCTGGACACGCTTCCTGAGAGCCGTTTCGCCAGTGCCGGCGCCTACCCTCAGCCGGAGTCCGGCAAGGGCAAGATCGTCTGGCTCAAGGACCGGCAGCGCCCCGCTGCAATGGACAGATCCAGAACGCAACCTTCCCGATAGCCGTTCAGGACACCAGGCCCACGTCGTTTCGTGACGCTTCTTCGATTAACCACTCTGATCGACGCCGGTCGTGCACTTGTTGCCCGGCGTCGATCCTCTTAGGCTGCACCTCTTCCATGGAGGTGCGCGCATGCCGATTCGTTTTTTCATCAAGCAGTGGCTTATGCCGCCAGGCTTGCTGTTCCTGTTGCTTTTGGCGGCCTGGTGGCTGCGCAAGCGCCGCCCGCGCCTGGCCGGGTTGTGCTTTGTCATCGGGCTGGGTGGCTTGTGGCTGATGAGCCTGCCGCTGGTGGTGCAGGAGTCGGCACGGGCATTGGAAACAGAGGCGGCCCTGGGGCTGGATGAGTGGGCCGGTTTGGCCGCGCGTGCCGATGCCATCGTGATTCTCGGTGCAGGCCGGGAGCGCGGCGATCCGGCCTGGGGTGGGCAGGACCAGCCCACCGGCACGGCGCTGGAGCGCATGCGCTATGCGGCACAGTTGTCCAAGGCTTCGGGCTTGCCGGTGCTGACCACGGGTGGCCTGCACTACGGCACGCCGCCGAGCGAGGCACAATTGATGGCCGATCGGCTCAAGGCTGACTTCGGGGTGGAGGTAGCCTGGAAGGAAGAGGCCAGCCGCACGACTTGGGAAAACGCCCGTTTCAGCGCCGATGTTCTGCAGCCGTTGGGGTTGCGCCGTGTGGTGGTGGTGACCCAGGCCTGGCACATGCAGCGCTCACGCTGGAGCTTCGAGCAGGTGGGCTTCGAGGTGGTGCCGGCGCCAGTGGGGTTTCTGGGGGGCGATCATGCGCGACCGTTTGCCGGCTTGCTGCCGGAAAGCCGGGCGATCTGGCAGAGCGGGCAGTTGCTCAACGAGGCGGTGGGGCTGCTGGGATATCGACTGTTCTATTGATGGGGCGAACGCTGTGCCGGCCTCTTCCAGGGCAAGCCCGCCCCCGCAGGCACTGAGTCCTGAAGACCCTGCAGGAGCGGGCTTGCGCGTGAAAAAGCCCCTCTACAGGGCCCTGGCGATCCGCCCCGCCAGCAGCGCCCAGCCCATCAGTAGCGCGCAGACGATCGCCAATGGCCACGAGCGCCATTGCAGGTAGGGCGTGAGCTGCTGCATCGGCACCACATCACCATACAGAATCGCCTTCTGGAACTGCGGAATCTGGGTGGTGATCCTGCCGAACGGGTCGATCAGCGCCGTTACGCCATTGTTGGTGGCGCGGATCATCCAGCGCCCCGCCTCGAGCGCGCGCATCTGTGCCATCTGCAGGTGCTGCAACGGGCCGATCGAGGTGCCGAACCAGGTGTCGTTGCTGATGGTCAGCAGCAGATCGCTCTGTGCTGCCAGCTCTGCGGCGAATTCCGGGTAGACCACTTCGTAGCAGATGTACGGTGCTATCTGATAGCCCTTGGCCTGCAGTAGCGGCTGGTCTTCAGGCCCGCGGGCGAAGTCCGACATCGGCAGGTTGAAGAACTCGATCAGCCCGCGCAGCACGTCCTGCAGCGGAACGTATTCGCCAAATGGCACCAGCTTCTGCTTGAGGTAGGTGCCGTCGCCTTCGCCGGTCACGGTGATGCCGTTGTAGTAGCGGCGCTGGTGGTGCACCACTTCGCGGATCGGCACCCCGGTGATCAGCGCCGAATGACGGTCAGAAGCGAAGCTGCCCATCATGTCGATGTAGCCCTGGGCCTGGTCCTTGAGCACCGGTACCGCGGTCTCGGGCCAGACCAGCAGGTCGACCGGCTTGGAGCTCAGGCTCATGTCGCGGTACAGCGCCAGTTGCGCGTTGACGTGGGCCGGATCCCATTTCAGATCCTGCTCGACGTTGCCCTGCACCGCGGCCACTTTCAGTGGCTCGCCGGCCGGTTGGGTCCAGGCGTGGTCCTTGAGGCTCAGGCCGATGCCCCAGGGGGCGACCAGCAGCAGTGCGCCCACGGCGAGGAAGGCCGGGCGTGCCCGCAAACGGTGCAGGTTGCACAGCAGTGCGGCAGACAGCGCCAGGGCGAAGGAAATCAGCCAGACGCCCCCCAGCGGCGCAAGCCCCGCCAGCGGACCGTCGAGCTGGCTGTAGCCGGCATAGAGCCAGGGGAAACCGGTCAGGAACCAGCCGCGGAAGGCCTCCTGCAATAGCCACAGGGCAGCGAAGCACAGGGCATCGGCCAGCGGCGCCTCGTTACGCCGCAGCCAGCGTGCCCAAAGCCAGGCGGGCAGGGCGAAGAACCAGGCGATGGCGGCGAAGAAGGCCACCAGCAGCAGGATCGCCAGCAACGGCGAAGCCCCGCCGTAGGTGTTGATGCTGACGTAGATCCAGCTGGTGCCGGCGCCATACAGGCCGAACCCATAGCACCAGCCGCGACCCAATGCCTGGCGCGGGCTGAGCTCGCGCAGGCCGAGGTAGAACAGCATGATCGCCAGCAGGGCGATCGGCCAGATGTCGAAGGGCGCCAGGGCCAGGGAGGTGGAGGCGCCGGCCACCATGGCCAGCAGGTTACCGGGCCAGCCGGGGCGGGTGATCCAGCGCATGTTCGTCCTTAGCGAGTGATCGGGGTCAGGCGCAGCAGGTGTATCCGGCGGCTGTCGGCATTGAGAATGCGGAAGCGATAGGCGCCGATTTCGGTGGTCTCGTTGCGCTTGGGCAGGTGGCCAAAGGCGCTCATGACCAGGCCGCCGACAGTGTCGAACTCATCGTCGGAGAACTCGCTGTCGAAGAACTCGTTGAAGTTCTCGATCGGTGTCAGCGCTTTTACCAGGAAGTCGCCGCTGGGCAGTGGCTTGATATAGCTGTCTTCCTCGACGTCGTGCTCGTCTTCGATGTCGCCGACGATCTGCTCGAGCACGTCCTCGATGGTCACCAGGCCCGCGACGCCGCCGTATTCGTCGATGACGACGGCCATGTGATTGTGGTTGGCGCGGAACTCGCGCAACAGCACATTCAGGCGCTTGGACTCCGGCACGAAGGTGGCCGGGCGCAGCAAGTCCTTGATGTTGAAGCTGTCGCCGTTCTCCTTGAGGATCAGCGGCAGCAGGTCCTTGGCCAGCAGGATCCCGAGCACATCGTCATGGCTTTCACCGATCACCGGGTAGCGCGAGTGCGCGGCGTCGATCACCGCCGGCAGGAATTCGCGTGGCGACTGGCTGGCCTTGATGCTGATCATCTGCGAGCGCGGGACCATGATGTCGCGCACCTGCAGGTCAGCGACCTGGATGGCACCTTCGACGATGGTCAAAGCTTCGCTGTCGAGCAGCTTGTTCTGATGGGCTTCGCGCAGCAGCTCGAGGAGCTCCTGGCGGTTTTTCGGCTCATGGGCAAAAGCCTGGGTCAGTTTACCCAGCCAGGACTTCTGCCCGTTGCTCGATCGATCTTCGCTCATGGCGGTTTACTCGTGTTCCTTTGCAGTGATCAAGGGTTGATTGAATCGGTGTCGTCATCGGCGTACGGGTCGGGGTGACCCAGTTCGGCCAGCAATTCGCGTTCCAGGGCTTCCATTTCCTCGGCCTCATCGTCGTCGATGTGGTCGTAGCCCAGCAGGTGCAGGCAGCCGTGAATGACCAGGTGCGCCCAGTGTGCTTCCAGCGCCTTGCCTTGTTCGTTGGCTTCGCGCTCGACCACCGGCACGCAGATGACCAGGTCGCCCAGCAGCGGAATATCCAGCAGATCGTCGGGCACGTCAGCAGGGAAGGACAACACGTTGGTCGCGTAGTCCTTGTGCCGGTAGGTGTTGTTCAGCTCGCGGCCCTCGGCCTCGTCGACCAGGCGGATGGTCATTTCCGAGTCGGCGCTGCGCTGGCGCAATGCCAGCTCGCACCAGCGGCGGAATGCCGCGTCGTCCGGGGCGGGACTGTCGGTGGCCCGTTGCAGATCGAGTTCAAGCATCTTTGGCGGGCGCCTCGGGCTTGGCCTGACGGGCTTCGAAGCGATCGTAGGCTTCGACGATGCGCTGCACCAGCGGATGGCGTACCACGTCCTTGGGCTGGAAGTGGGTGAAGCTGATGCCCGGGACGTCCCTGAGTACTTCGATCACGTGGGCCAGGCCCGACTTGGTGCCGCGAGGCAGGTCGACCTGGGTGATGTCGCCGGTGATTACCGCGGTCGAGCCGAAGCCGATGCGGGTGAGGAACATCTTCATCTGCTCGAGGGTAGTGTTCTGGCTTTCATCGAGAATGATGAAGCTGTTGTTCAGCGTGCGGCCGCGCATGTAGGCCAGCGGGGCGATCTCGATTACCTGGCGCTCGATCAGCTTGGCCACGTGCTCGAAACCGAGCATCTCGTAGAGTGCGTCGTACAGCGGGCGCAGGTAGGGGTCAATCTTCTGGGCCAGGTCACCGGGCAGGAAGCCGAGCTTCTCGCCAGCTTCGACCGCCGGGCGCACCAGCAGGATGCGGCGCACCTGTTCGCGCTCCAGCGCATCGACGGCACAGGCCACGGCCAGGTACGTCTTGCCGGTGCCGGCCGGGCCGATGCCGAAGTTGATGTCGTTGGCCAGGATTTCCTTGACGTAGCGCTGCTGGTTGGCCCCACGCGGGCGGATGTTGCCCTTGCGCGTGCGCAGCGAGACGCTGACTTCGTTGACGGCGGGGTTGTCGATGTTCTCGACCGCCGACTCCTGGAGATAGAGGTGGACCGTTTCCGGCGACAGGTCGGTGGCCTTGGTCTCGCGGTAGAGACGGCGCAGCAGCTGTTCGGCAGCGGAGGTGGTCTTGGGCTCGCCGATCAGTTCGAACTGATTGCCGCGGTTGCGGATCTCGATGGCCAGGCGTTGTTCGATCAGGCGCAGGTGCTCGTCGAACTGGCCACACAAGTTGGCGAAACGGTGGGCCTCGAAAGGTTCGAGGGTGAAGCGATGGGGTTGTATGGGTGCGTTCAAGGTCGGTTCAAGGCGCTCGACGAAAGATATGAACTCAAGAATAACCCTTGAGCGACAGTGGCGAAAGATCTGAAACGATCAAGGGCAAGGCTGACAGTCTGCCAGCAAAATTTGACGGTTGGGTGATCGGATCAGGGCAGCGGCGAGAACGGCGTGCGCCCTTCGGCGCTTTGCAGCTCCAGCAGGTACTTGCGGAAGATCTGTCCGAGCACTTGCGTGGCATGCTCGAGTTCGTCGCGGGGCATCTGCTCGGTGACTTCGTCGGCCATGTCCAGGGCGTCTTCGGCGCCGTTGACCGCAGCGATCTTCAGCAGGATGTAGGCCTGGACGTTGTTGGCCTTGACCCCTTCGCCGTGGAAGAACATGCCGCCCAGACGGTACTGGGCCTGGGCGTGGCCCTGCAGCGAGGCTTTTTCAAACCAGTTCAGTGCCTTGTTCAGGTCCTTGGGGGCCTGGTTGCCGGTGTAGTAGAACTCGCCCAGTTCGTACTGCGCCTGGGCATCGCCGGATTCCGCAATTTGCGCGCAGGCTTTCAGTGCGTTCTCCAGGTCTTGCGGCTGGGCGTTGAGAGTGCAACGGCCCGTCGCTGGAATCAGCAACGAGTTACCGCCCTCCGCCAGGGCCAGCAGGGGCTGAAGAAGCAACAGGCAGCCCAGGATGAGGGCGCGGCCGGTGCGGTTCATGGGGATCGACTTACCTCTGCAAAGCTGCGGCCAATGTCTCTGGTGGCACATTATGGGATAAGCAGCGCCAACCTTACAAAGTTTTACTCGAAATTCTGCATCGAGGGGTATTTGTGCGACTTGTGATGGGGCTCACGTTTTGCTCTGAAGCAGCCTCATCGGGGTACAACCCTGCCCGCACAGACGGTAGCAGTGGGGGTGGGCTTGTCCCGCGATGAGGCCATCAGCTGGTCACTTCAGCTTGGCAAATGCCTGCTCGGCCGCATCCAGGGTGATCTGCAGCTCTTTCTCGCCATGGGCAATGGAGGTGAAGCCCGCTTCGAACGCACTCGGTGCCAGGTACACACCGCCCTCGAGCATCAGGTGGAAGAAACGCTTGAAGCGCTCCGCGTCGCTGGCCATCACGTCGTCGAAGGTGACGATGTCGTCGGCGCCGGTGAAGTACAAGCCGAACATCGCGCCCGCCTGGGTGGTGACGAACGGTACGCCGGCTGCATCGGCGCGCTGCTGCAGGCCGTCGAGCATACGGCTGGTGAAGGCGCTCAGTTCGTCGTGGAAGCCCGGGCGGCTGATCAGCTTGAGGGTGGTCAGGCCGGCGGCCATGGCCAGCGGGTTGCCCGACAGGGTGCCGGCCTGGTAGACCGGGCCGAGCGGGGCGATGCAGCCCATGATCTCGCGCTTGCCGCCGAAGCAGCCGACCGGCATGCCGCCGCCGACGATCTTGCCGAAGGTCGACAGGTCCGGGGTGATGCCGTAGTAGCCCTGGGCGCCGCCCAGCGATACGCGGAAACCGGTCATCACTTCATCGAAGATCAGCACCACACCGTGCTTGTCGCACAGTGTGCGCAGGCCTTCGAGGAAGCCGGGCGCCGGCGGTACGCAGTTCATGTTGCCGGCCACCGGCTCGACGATGATGCAGGCCACTGTCTGACCAACATCGGCGAGGGTCTTCTCGACGGCTGCGATGTCGTTGAACGGCAGGGTCAGGGTGTGCTTGGCGAAGTCGGCCGGCACGCCCGCCGAGCTCGGTACGCCCTGGGTGAGCAGACCGGAACCGGCCTTGACCAGCAGGCTGTCGGAGTGGCCGTGGTAGCAGCCTTCGAACTTGATGATCGCGTCGCGACCCGTGTAGCCACGGGCCAGGCGAATGGCGCTCATGGTGGCTTCGGTGCCCGAGCTGACCATGCGCACCATCTCCATCGACGGCACGATCGAGCAGACCAGGTCGGCCATCTCGGTTTCCATGGCGGTCGGTGCGCCGTACGACAGGCCGTGCTCCAGTTGGCGGCGCACCGCGTCCAGCACGTCCGGATGGCCGTGGCCGAGGATCATCGGCCCCCAGGAGCCGACATAGTCGACGTAGCGCTTGTCGTCTTCATCGACCACATAGGCGCCTTCGGCATGCTTGAAGAACAGCGGTGTGCCGCCGACGCTCTTGAAGGCGCGCACGGGCGAGTTGACGCCGCCGGGGATGTGCTTCTGGGCTTGGGCGAACAGGGTTTCGGAACGGGACATGGGATCTTCTCTCGAAATCAGGAAGCGAACAGGGCGTTGAAGGCGCGGGCGCGGCGGGTGACTTCCTGCGCGCTGTCGGCACCGAACAGGCCGTGGATCACCGCCAGCAGGTCGGCGCCATGGGCGACCAGCGGGGCGGCGTTGTCGAGGGTGATGCCACCGATCACCGCGATCGGCAGCTTGACCTGGGCGCGGGCCTGCTCGATCAGGTCGAGGTTGGCGGCCGGGGCGCCGGGCTTGGTCAGGGAATTGAAGAAGCGGCCGAAGGCCACGTAGTTTGCGCCTTCGCTGGCGGCCTGTGCGGCCAGGTCGAGGCTGGCATGGCAGGTTGAGCCAATGATGGCTTTGCGCCCGAGCAGGGCGCGGGCCGGCGTGAGTGGGCCGTCGGTCTGCCCCAGGTGCACGCCGACGCCCAGGCGCGCGGCCAGCTCGGCGTCATCGTTGATGATCAACTGGGTGCCGTAGCGTTCGCAGAGTTGCATCAGCGCTTCGGCCTCGCGCAGGCGTCGCGCCGCATCGTCACCCTTGTCGCGGTACTGCAGCAGGCAGACACCGCCTTCGAGCGCTGCCTCGACATGGGAGAGGAAACGGCCGGCGAGCAGCTGGCTGTCGGTGATCGCGTACAGGCCGCGTAGCTTCATGTGATGGCCTCGTATCAGGAGCAGAAGTCCAGGGGCAGGCGGCGTGGCACGTACTGGCCCTTGCCCAGTTGCTCGGCGTCGCGCAGCGTGCGCCAGGTGTAGTCCAGGGCACTGCGCACGGCGCTTTCGAGCTGCTCGCCCAGCGCCAGCCGGCCGGCCAGGGCGCTGGCCAGCGTGCAGCCGGAACCATGGTAGCTGCCGGGCAGGCGCTGGCAGGTCCAGGTGTGTTGCTGGCCGCTGCGGCTGTACAGGCGGTTGTGGATTTCCACCTCGTCGCCATGGCCGCCGGTAATCAGAAGATGCTCGCAGAACGGCAGAAGTTTCTCTGCGCATTCGTCGGCACTGCCGTTCGGCAGTTCGGCAAGGATGCGTGCCTCGGGCAGGTTGGGCGTGGCGATGGTAGCCCGCGGCAGCAGACGCTCGCGCAGGGCGTAGCCGACCTCGTCCTTGCCCAGGCGGCCGCCACCACCGGCACGCAGCACCGGGTCGCAGACCAGCGGCAGGTGCGGATGCGCGGCGAGGAGTTCGGCGACGGTGTCGACCATCTCGATCGAGCCGAGCATGCCCAGCTTCACCGCTGCCACGGTGGAGTCGGCCAGCACGGCATTGGCCTGGGCCAGCACCCACTCGCGGTCGAGTACGCGGAAGTCGGAAACGTTGACGGTATCCTGAACGGTCAGGGCGGTCACGGCAGGGGCGGCGTGACAGCCTTGGGCGATCAGGGCTTCGATATCTGCCTGCAGGCCGGCACCGCCACTGGGGTCGTGGCCGGAGAGACAGAGGACAACGGGGCGGGAGCTGTAGGTATTCATGGTCGGCGAGCTTACCACCAAACCCCTTTGCGCGAATCGGCGAGTGCGGCAATTTTGCTGACCAAATGGTCAGGTTGTACGTTTGGCGTTGCCTGAAATGTCCGTTCTAGAGGGCTTTCTTTGAAATTGGCAGTGGCTGCTGGACGGCTCCCAAGGCTATGCTAGAGTGCTCGGATAACTCGATTAACGGCGCTGCCGGGTTTCGTCGTCTCAAAGGGATGGGAGGCAATCACGACACAACCGCGCAGACCATGCTGGGGCTGTATGCGCTATTTGCTGATTGTGCTCTTGGGCTGCCTGCCCCTGCTCGCCGGAGCGGTCGATTTCGACGATGCTACCCGGCAACTCCCCTTGGGCAAGCTGATGCAGGTCTACGAAGACGTGGATGGCAGCACCAGCATCGACCAGGTCAGCGCGCCAGCGTTCGCATCGCGCTTTCGTACGCATACCCACGACGTGCTCAATGCCGGTTATTCGACGTCGGTGTTCTGGCTGAAGCTCGACCTGCGCCCTGTTGGTCTGCCGGCAGCGGCGCCCCGCCAATGGTTGCTGGAACTGGCGTACCCGCCGCTGGATCATCTGGAGCTCTATCTGCCTGACGGCGAGGGCAAGTGGCGCCTGGCGCAAAGCACTGGCGACGCTTTACCCTACGCCAGTCGGCAGATCCAGCAGAACAACTACCTGTTCGAACTGCCGTTGCCCCGCGAGCAGACCACCACGGTCTACCTGCGCCTGCACAGCCAGGGATCGGTGCAGGCGCCGCTGACCCTCTGGTCGGCCGAGGCCTACATCGAGTCGCAGCCGGGGCGCTTCTACATACTGGGCATGATCTACGGCGTACTGCTGGTGATGCTGGTCTACAACCTGTTCATCTATCTGAGCGTGCGCGATGTCAGCTATCTCTACTACATCCTTTATATAGGTGCGTTCGGGCTGTATCAGATCTCGGTGAACGGTGCCGGGGTCGCTTACTTCTGGCCTGAAAACCCCTGGTGGACCAACGCCGCCACGCCGTTGTTCATCGGTGCGGCCGGCCTGTTCGGTTGCCAGTTCACCCGCCACTTCCTGCAGGTGCGTCGCCTCAGCCCGGGGTTCGATCGGTTGTTGTTGCTGTTGATGGCCGGGGGTGTGCTGGTGATGCTGCTGGCCGTCAGCCTGTCCTATGGCGTGGCGCTGCGCATGGCCACGGCGCTGGCGCTGGCCTTCACGGTGACTGTGTTCGCTGCCGGTGTGATGGCCTGGCGGCGCGGCGTGCGCGTTGCGCGCTGGTTCGTCATCGCCTGGACGGCGTTTCTGCTCGGCGGGTTGGTCAACACGCTAATGGTGCTGGGTTACCTGCCAAATGTGTTCCTGACCATGTACGCCAGCCAGCTCGGCGCGGCACTGGAGGTGGCGTTGCTGTCGCTGGCCCTGGCCGATCGCATCAACAGCCTGCGCGAAGAGCAGTCGCGGGCGCTGCGTGACAGCGGCCGAAAACTGGAGCAGCTCAATCAGCAACTGGCGCGCAGCAATCGGCTCAAGGATGAATTCCTCGCCACCGTCACCCACGAGTTGCGCACACCGATGAACGGCGTGATCGGTTCGCTGGAACTGATGCAGACCCTGCCCATGGGCGCCGAGCAGGCGCAATACCACCGCACGGCCGTGGGCTCGGCACAGGACATGATGGCGATGGTCGACGACATCCTGATCCTCACCGAACTCCAGGCGGGCCGTCTGCGCGCCCACGGCGCACCGTTCAGCCTTCGGCGACTGTTGCAGGAGCTGCGGGCAGGGTATGCCGGGCAGGCACTGGGCAAGGGCTTGTACCTGAGCCTGGACGTGCCTGCGGACCTGCCCGACAGCCTGGTGTGCGATGCGCAGAAACTTGCCCGCTGCCTGGCCTGCCTGGTGGACAACGGGCTGAAATTCACCCATCAGGGCGGTGTGATGATCCAGGTTCGTGGCCGCTTGATCGGGCCCGACAGCCTGGCGTTGAGTGTGACGGTCAGCGACAGCGGCATCGGCTTCGACGACCTGGACCAGGCGATCCTGTACCAGCGTTTCTTCCAGGTCGATGGCTCCATGACCCGGCGCTATGGCGGCCTGGGGATCGGTTTGTCGATCTGTCGTCAGTTGGGCGAGCTCATCGGCGCGCGCCTGTCCCATGAGTCGACGCGTGGCCTGGGCAGTCGCTTCGAACTGGTGATGACGGTGGCCGTGGCCCAGGTGCAGGTCCCTGCCGGGCAGATCGCTTCCGGACCTCGGACGCTGTAGGTCGGGTCGCCAGAATCGGCGCTTTTGCCACTTTGACTCAAGGGTAATGAGTGCTTCACTGGACCTTCCAGGCCACTTCGGATCCAGGAGCCGCCATGAACCTGCACCAGTACGCCGAAACCCACGAAGTCACCAACCAACCGCCGCCGCTCGACGGTGCCAACCTGTACCGCCTCGATGTACCGCTGCAGGAGTGGTCCAAGCGTTTCGGTGCAGGGTGGGCCGAGGCACGGATCGATGCCTATGGTGCATTGGCGGGTGGGCCGCTGATGGCAGCAGGGTTCCTGGCCAATGCCCACAAGCCCGAATTCAGCAGCCACGACCGCTATGGGCATCGCATCGACCTGGTGACCTTCCATCCGGCCTACCACGAGCTGATGCGTACTGCGGTCGAGCATGGCCTGCCCTCGCTGCCCTGGTCCGAGCCGCGCGCCGGTGCCCATGTGGCCCGGGCCTCGATGACCTACCTGCACAGCCAGGCCGAGGCCGGCACAGGCTGCCCCTTGACCATGACCTTTGCCGCCGTACCGGCATTGCGCCTGCAGCCGGAGCTGGCCGAATACTGGCTGCCCAAGGTGCTGGCGCGTGAATACGACCCACGCAACATCGGTGACCGGCACAAGGCCGGGGTGACCATCGGCATGGCCATGACCGAGAAGCAGGGCGGCACCGACGTGCGTGCCAACACCACCCGTGCTTATCCGGTCGGCACGCCCGGGCCGGGGCAGGCCTACGAGCTGGTGGGACACAAGTGGTTCTGTTCGGCGCCGATGTGCGATGCCTTCCTGACCTTGGCGCAGACCGAAAAAGGCTTGAGTTGCTTCCTGCTGCCGCGTCATCGACCGGACGACCAGCGCAACCAGTTCTACATCCAGCGCTTGAAGAACAAACTGGGCAACGTATCGAACGCCTCCAGCGAGGTCGAGTTCCGGGGTGCCCTGGCCTGGATGATTGGCGAGGAGGGCCGCGGCGTGCCGACCATCATCGAGATGGTGGCCATGACCCGCTTCGACTGCATGGTCGGCTCCAGTGCCTTGATGCGTCAGGCCCTGACCCAGGCCACCCATCACTGCGCGCACCGCAAGGTCGGCGGCAAGCTGCTCAGCGAGCAGCCCCTGATGCAGAACGTGCTCGCCGACCTGGCCCTGGAAAGCGAAGCAGCGCTGGCCCTGAGCCTGCGCATGGGCCAGGCGCTGGATCAGCTCGACGATCCGCAGCAGGCGCATTTCGCGCGGCTGGTCACGGCGGTGGGCAAGTACTGGATCTGCAAACGTGCCCCGGCGATGATCAACGAAGCCGCTGAATGCATGGGCGGCGCGGGTTATGTAGAGGACAGCATCCTCCCGCGGCTGTACCGCGAGGCGCCGGTCAACTCCACCTGGGAGGGCTCGGGCAATGTGCAGTGCCTTGACGTGCTGCGCGCGCTGTCCAAGGAGCCGGGCGTGCTCGACGCCCTGTTCGTCGAGCTGGGGGATGGCCATGGCGATCCTCGGCTGGCCGCGCACATCGGCAATCTCAAGGGCGCCTTTGCCGACACCAGCGACATTCAGTACCGGGCACGCCAGTTGACCGAGGACATCGCCGTGGCGATTCAGGCCAAGCTGCTGCTCGAGGCGGGCAACGCCGCAGTGAGCGATGCGTTTATCGGCAGTCGCCTGGGCACTGGCGGTCGGGTGTATGGCGCGTTGCCGCGAGGCGTCGATGCCCAGGCCCTGGTGGCGCGGGCCACGCCGCTTTGATCGCGTTGGCCCCTTCGCGGGTAAACTCGCTCCCACAGGTATTGCGCTGTATTTGAAACCAGCGGTGAACGTGTGGGAGTGGGTTTACCCACGAAGAGACCACCGGGGATGTTTTTAGCGCCGAAGGCAGGCAAGATGGAAACCCTGCATGCCCTCGAAGACAGGAAGCCCAGCGTGAGCCAAGCGTTTGTAGTCGTTGATACCCCCGAACAGGCCGTCGATCGTCTGGCGGCCCTGCATGAACAGGCCACCGGGGCCCTCAGCCAGGCCCTCAAGCGTTACCTCAAGGACCGCACCGAACCGGACGAAGGCCAGCGCGCCCAGTTCCGCTATCCGGCGTTACGCCTCACCTACTTCAGCCAGGGCGAAGTCGCCGCTACCACGCGTGCCTATGCCAAGGTGCAGGTCGCCGGGACCTACAGCGTCACCGTTACCCAGCCTGCCGCCTTCCGCGGTTATTTGCTGGAGCAGCTACGCCCGCTGATGAACGACTACACCGTGACGGTGGAAGTAGGTGTCAGCGAGCAGAACATCCCGTATCCCTACGTGGTCGACCAAGGCGACGAACTGGCCGGCAGCGGCATCACCGCCGCGCAGCTGGCGCGGGTGTTCCCCAGCACCGACCTGTCTGCCGCCACCGACAACATTGCCGATGGCCTGTACGACTGGGAAAGCGCCGACACGCTGCCGCTGGCGCTGTTCGACGCCGCCCGTGTGGACTTCTCGCTGCGCCGCCTGGTGCATTACACCGGCAGTGACTGGCGCCACATGCAGCCGTGGATCCTGCTGACCAACTACCACCGTTATGTCGACCAGTTCATCGCCCACGGCCTCGAGCAGTTGCGCCAGGACCCGCGTTTCGTGCGCATGGTGCTGCCGGGCAATGTCGTGATCGAGAAGGGCATGGACAACGGCGAGGCCCAGGCTCTGGTGGCTGGCGTGGTCTGGCATCGCTACCAGATGCCGGCCTACCACCTGATCGCCGCCGACGGCGATGGCATCACCCTGGTCAACATCGGTGTCGGCCCGTCCAACGCCAAGAACATCACCGACCACCTGGCCGTGCTGCGTCCGCACTGCTGGCTGATGATCGGCCACTGTGGCGGCCTGCGTCAGTCGCAGACCATCGGCGACTACGTGCTGGCCCACGCCTACATGCGTCGCGACGGCATCCTCGATCGCGTGGTGCCGCCGAACATCCCGATCCCGGCCCTGGCCGAGGTGCAGTTGGCGCTGCAGGAAGCGGCGGCGCAGGTGACCGGCGAGCGCGGCGAGCAACTGAAGAAGCGCCTGCGTACCGGCACCGTGCTCACCTACGACGACCGCAACTGGGAGCTGCGCTGGGCCCAGGAGCGCCCGCTGATCAACCTGTCGCGCGCCGTGGCGGTAGACATGGAGAGCGGCACCATCGCCGCACAGGGTTATCGCCTGCGAGTGCCCTACGGCACCCTGCTGTGCGTTTCCGACAAGCCGCTGCACAGCGAGATCAAGCTGCCGGGCTCGGCGAACGCCTTCTACAACCGTGCGGTCAGCCAGCACCTGAAGATCGGCATCGCTGCCCTCGATCTGCTGCGCACCGAGCTCAACTCGCTGCACTCGCGTAAACTGCGCAGCTTCGATGAGCCGCCGTTCCGCTGAGGATCCATGCCCCTGCCACCCCGCTCCAAACCGCGCCGCCCGGCGGCGCGTCCTGTCGGCCCGCGTCGCCCGCCCAAGGCGCCGCCGGCCGAGCCGCGCCTGATTCTGTTCAACAAACCCTTCGATGTACTGACCCAGTTCAGCGACGACCAGGGGCGCGCCACGCTCAAGGACTTCATCGATATCCCGGGTATCTACCCCGCCGGGCGTCTGGACCGCGACAGCGAGGGCCTGTTGCTGCTGACCAATGACGGCGGTTTGCAGGCGCGCATCGCCGACCCGAAACACAAATTGCCCAAGACCTATTGGGTGCAGGTGGAGGGTGAGCCGAGCGAGGAGCAGTTGCGGCAATTGCGTGAGGGCGTCGAACTCAACGATGGCAAGACCTTGCCAGCCGAGGCGCGCCTGCTCGATGAGCCTGCACTGTGGCCGCGCAACCCACCGGTACGCTTTCGCAAGAGCATTCCCACGCAGTGGTTGGAGCTGGTGATCCGCGAAGGGCGCAACCGCCAGGTGCGGCGGATGACGGCGGCAGTGGGGTTGCCGACCTTGCGTCTGGTGCGGGTCAGGATCGGTAGCTGGACCCTTGATGGACTGGAGCAGGGCTGCTGGCGCGAGGTGCCGGCACGGCTGTAGGGCTGCGCTACACCCCTTCGAGAAACCCCACCACCACGCTCTTGATGATGAAGGCCAGCACCCCAAGCCCCAGCACGAAGAACAGGATCAGTGTGCCGAAGCGCCCGGCCTTGGATTTTTTCGCCAGGTCCCAGACGATGAAGCCCATGAACCCGATCAGCACGGTGACCAGGATGATCATCATCCATTCTTCGAATACGGCAGGATCCATCTTCAAGCTCCAGGCGGTTTGAAGGCCCGATCATACGCCGGGCCTGGCAGGGTTCAACGGAGGTGGGTCAATGGCATCTCGGTACTGGCCAGTACCTGGTTGAGCACGAAGCTCGAGCGCACGCTGGTGACGCCTTCGATGCGGGTCAGGCTGCCTAGTAGTAATTTCTGATAGTGGTCCATATCGGGTACCACCACCTTGAGCTGGTAGTCGGCGTCCATCCCGGTGACCAGGCTGCACTCGAGCACCTGGGGCAGGTTGCGGATGGCGGCTTCGAAGGTTTCGAAACGCTCGGGAGTGTGGCGGTCCATGCCGATCAGCACGTAGGCGGTGAGGCTCAGGCCGAGCTTCTTGCGGTCCAGCAGGGCCACCTGGCGCGAGATATAGCCGTCGTCTTCGAGCTGCTTGACCCGCCGTGAGCAGGGCGAGGGGGACAGGCCGATGCGTTCGGCCAGTTCCTGGTTGGAGATACGTGCATCGCGCTGCAATTCGGCAAGAATGCTCAGGTCATAGCGGTCGAGCTTGCTCATCAAGAAGGCCTTTTCTGTTCGGATTGCGACGAATTATCGATCCTGAGTGAAAAATTGCGCAAGTGCTATTTATCAGAGCAATCTTCGCAATCCTCTGTCGCACCCATTCCTCTATCTTTATCAACAGAATCACTGCCCGGACTCAAGTCCACGGCGACGCGCCCTAGGCGGGCGGTCGCGGCCAGCCATCCAACCGGATCACCTGGCCCCCGGGCTGCACAGCGTCCAGAAGACACTGTGAGGTGAGCCGACGCCACAAGCGTCGAGCACGGACGACAATTCCCAAAGGGAGGCCCAACGGCCTCCCTTTTTTATTGCCCGTGTACCTGGGGGATTTCATCTGCCTGCCCCCGCCTCAGGTTAGACTGCTGCCATCAAGCGCTGTGGATATCGAGAGGACGAGCATGAGGTCACGCATCTGGCAGTGGGCGGGTGTTGGGTTGCTGGGCATGGGCATCAGCCTCGGGGCGCTGGCCCAGGGGCCGGACGACGGACGTGGCTGGGGTGGCCAGCAGGAGTCCAACGGCCCAGGCCAGGGCAGTTCGCCGCTCAACTCTCGTGACGAAGTGCGCCAGACCCAACCTCCGCGCCAGGGCTACTATCAGGATATTCCGCGCCGCAACGGCGACAACCGCCACTGGGAAGCCGGCGGCCCGGGCCAGCGCCCTGGCGGTGATTGGCGGGGCCGGCCTGACGGCCATGGCAACGGCTGGGGACCGGGGCCGCAATACCGCCCTGGCTACACCACCGACCGTTTCCCGGACCGTTACTGGAAAGTGCCTTACCGCGGGCAGGACTATTTCTATTCAGGCGGCTACTGGTACCGCCCGCACAGTGGCGGCTACATCGTGGTGCGCCCGCCCTACGGCGTGCGGGTCAACTACCTGCCTCCCTATGCCCAGGAAGTGTGGTTGAGCGGATTGCTGTACTTCCTGGTGGCCGATACCTACTACCAGTATCAGCCCGACAGCCAGGAGTACGTGGTGGTCAATCCGTCCGCCCCTGCATATGCACCGCAACCCCAGCCCCAACCGGACAATGGTTATGACGTGGTCGCCTACCCGGCGAACGGACAGGGCCCCGAGCAGCAGGAGCAGGATCGCTACCAGTGCCATCGCTGGGCCGTCAGCCAGTCCGGGTTCGATCCGGCCACGGCCACCTATGCGCCACCGGCCAATGTGGCCAACGGCTACCGCCGTTCGCTGGCGGCGTGTCTGACCGGTCGGGGATACAGCGTCAACTGAGGGGGTGCGCGGCTTGGGGAGCAGAGCAAATCTGCTCCTGCCGCTAGACAGGGTCGGCGTGCACCATGACATCCGCGCGCGGATAACGCTGGCGGATCGCCTCCGACGCCTTCACGCACAGGGCATGGGCGTCATGCAGCGGCAGTGCGCCGGGCAGTTCCAGGTGCAACTGGACGAACCAATGGCTGCCTGACACCCGGGTACGCAGGTCGTGCACGCCCTTGACGCCGGGAATGGCCAGGGCCAGTTCCTGCATGCGTGCGCCGATGTCGGCGGGCAGCTCCTGGTCCATCAGGATCGAGGTGCTCTCACGGGCAATCTGCAGGGCGCTCCAGAGGATGTACAGCGCAATCCCCAAGCCGAACAGGGCATCCAGTTGTGGCCAGCCAAAGCCGGCCAGCAGCAGGGCGAGCAGGATGCTGCCGTTGAGCAGCAGGTCGGAGCGATAATGCAGCGAGTCGGCACGCACGGCAGTGGAGCCGGTGATGCGGATGACCTTGCGTTGGAACGCCAGCAGCGCCACGGTCAACACCAGCGACAGCAGCATCACCACAGTGCCAGCGCCCGTGTCGCCCAGCGGCTGCGGCGTCTGCAGGCGCTCCACCGCCTGGAAACCGATCAAGACCGCACTGACCGCGATGAACAGCGCCTGGGCCATACCGGCCAGGGCCTCGGCCTTGCCGTGGCCGAAACGGTGATCGTCGTCGGCCGGGCGCAAGGCGTAATGCACCGCCAGCAAGTTGAGGAAGGAGGCGACGGCGTCGAGCGCCGAATCGGTCAGGCCTGCGAGCAGGCTCACCGAGCCGCTCAGCCACCAGGCCACGGCCTTGGCCAGTACGAGAATGCCAGCCACCGTCAGCGAAGCACGGGTGGCCAGGCGCAGCAGGCGTAGATGTTCGGCCGTGGCAGTCATGCGTGGCGTGTCGTTCCGGGGTCGGTCAGGCGGCCGGGACCAGGCCGAAGGCGGCCAGTTGCTCAACGCTGCCACGATGCTGTATCAGCCGTGGATCGTTCAGTGGCAGGCGCTGGCCCAGTTCGCTTTCGAGAATAGCCTGCAGCTTGAGGTTGTCGATCTTGCCATCGGTACCGACCGCAGGCTTGAGCTTGGCCGGGTCGACCTGGGCGGTCTTGCCGCCAGGGTAGTAGATGGCGCCCGTGGCGAAGTCGACGCCGAAGGCGATCAGGCCAGGGATGACGTAGAAGAGGATGCCGATCGCGTCCATGGCGGCGACCACCGGGTCGATCTTGCCTTCGATCTGGCCACGGCGATCGGGATAGAAAAGGGTGCCGCAGGCCGTCAGCTGGGTCAGCAGGGCGGCGATGAGGGCGCCGCCGATGACGCGGGAATGGATGCGCATTTGAATCTCCGGAAAAGATGACTGCAGGAGGTCGGGCAAAAAACGCCTGCACCTGATGCTCAGACCATGACGAAGCGGCCTCGGTTCGCCGTTATACTCGCTCGTTCGTTTGAGGACCACCATGAATTCTTTACCGATCGATGCTGTCTTGCCCGCCCTGCGCCAAGCCTTGGGCCAACGCCACGAAGCTGTGCTCGAGGCGCCGCCGGGCGCGGGCAAGACCACCCGCGTGCCACTGGCCCTGCTCGACGAGCCATGGCTGGCCGGGCAGCGCATCGTCATGCTCGAGCCGCGTCGTCTCGCGGCCCGCGCTGCCGCCGAGCGCATGGCCAGCGAGTTGGGGGAAAAGGTCGGTGAGACGGTCGGCTATCGCATCCGGCTGGATAGCAAGGTCGGGCCGGATACCCGCATCGAAGTGGTTACCGAAGGCATTCTCACCCGCCGCCTGCAGGCCGATCCGGCGTTGGAGGGCGTGGGGCTGGTGATCTTCGATGAATTCCACCTGAGAAACCTCGATGCTGACCTTGCCTTGGCGCTCACGCTCAATGGTCGTGAACTGTTCCGGGACGATACGGCGCTAAAAGTGCTGCTCATGTCGGCGACTCTCGAAGGAGAAAGGCTGTCGCGCCTTCTGGAAGACGCTCCGATCATCACCAGCGAGGGGCGGATGTTCCCGGTCACGACGATCTGGGGCAAGCCGCAGCAAGCCGGCGAGTACATCGAGCCGCGAGTGATCAGCACCTGTCTCGATGCGCTGGCCGAGCAACCGGGAAGTCTGCTGGTGTTCCTGCCGGGCCAGGCTGAAATCCGTCGCGTCCTGACAGGGCTTCAGGACAGCCTCGATGCCTCCCCGTCCCTGAAGCGCAATACCTTGCTTTGCCCGTTGCATGGAGAGCTCGACCTGAACCAGCAACGGGCCGCGATCGACCCTGCGCCACCGGGCATGCGCAAAGTGGTGCTGGCCACCAACATTGCCGAGACCAGCGTCACCATCGATGGCGTGCGGGTGGTCATCGATGCCGGGCTTGAGCGTGTTCCGCGCTTCGATCCACGTAGCGGCATGACTCGTCTGGATACCCAGCGGATCTCCAGGGCCAGCGCTACCCAGCGGGCAGGGCGTGCCGGACGGCTGGAGACCGGCGTTTGCTATCGCTTGTGGTCCGAAGCGCAGCACGATCAGATGGCAGGCTTCGCCACCGCCGAAATCCAGCAGGCGGACCTGACCGGGCTGGCGCTGCAGTTGGCCAAGTGGGGTGTCCAGCCGAATGAGCTGGCGTGGCTCGATGCCCCCCCTGCGGCTGCGTACGCACAGGCCAACGACTTGCTGCGCCGCCTTGGCGCGCTCCAGGCGGACGGGCAACTGACCCGGCACGGGCAGGCGATGGCCGAGCTACCGAGCCATCCTCGAATCGCCCATCTTCTACTGCGAGGTCACGAGCTGGGGCTGGCCGAAACCGCGTGCACTATCGCGGCCCTGCTGGGAGAGCGGGATATACAGCGTGGCGCGGGCGCTGACCTGCACAGCCGGCTGGCCATTCTCAGCGGTGAGCAACGTGCCCAGCGCGGTGAGCAGGGGGGCGCCCAGCGCGCCAGGCAACTTTCCAGGCAGTATCGATCCTACCTGCGTGGCCCTGTGTCGCAAGCCGTCGCCGATCCTCATCATCCACGTTGGGTGGGCTGCCTGCTCGCGCTCGCTTATCCCGACCGTGTCGCCCAGCAGCGACGTGATGGCGGGGCCGAATATCGCCTGGCCAATGGCCGGGCAGCGATGTTCACCGAGCCGGACGCCTTGATGAAGCATACCTGGCTGGTCATCGCGGACCTGGGCAGCCGACAGGGCCAGCGGGAGGAGCGGATCTATCTGGCCGCCGACCTGGACGCGGCGCTGTTCGACACCGTCCTGAAAGAGCAGGTCCGCACGGTGGACGAGCTTGACTGGGATGAGCGAGAGGGCGCCCTGCGCGCCGAGCGACAAACCAAGGTTGGCGAGCTCGTGCTGTCGCGCACGCCCCTGGCCTCTCTGAGCGATGAGGCGCGCGTGCAGGCGCTGCTTGACTATGTTCGACGCAAAGGTCTGGAGCTTCTGCCCTGGACGCCTGACCTTCGTCAGTGGCAGGCGCGTGTGGAGCTGTTGCGGGTACTGGATGAGGAGGCGGGTGTCGTCGGCCAATGGCCCGACCTGCGGGATGAGACGTTGCTGCAATCATTGGACGAATGGTTGGGCCCCTATGTCGGCAAGGTCGCCCGGCTCAGCCATTTCGCCCTGCTCGATCTGTCTTCGATCCTGCGCAATCTCCTGCCCTGGCCGCTGCCGCAGCAACTGGATGTCCAGGCACCCCAGACGATGGCGGTGCCCTCAGGATCCAGTATTCGTATCGACTACAGCGAGCGCCCACCCGTGCTTGCCGTTCGACTTCAGGAGTTGTTCGGGCAGGCCGACACGCCACGCATTGCCAACGGCAGGCAGGTGCTCAAGCTGCACCTGCTGTCCCCAGCCCGGCGCCCGGTCCAGGTGACCCAGGACCTGGCGAACTTCTGGCGCTCGACCTACCTCGAGGTGAAGAAGGATTTGAAGGGCAGGTACCCCAAGCATTTCTGGCCAGATGACCCGTTGGTCGCGCAAGCCACTGCCCGCGCCAAACCAAGGGGTACTTGAGTTAGGCGACGGTGCGTTGAGGCGTTTCAATACACGTGCAGCCAGGAGGTGCCTTCAACTGAACCCGGCACATCCACCTTATGGATCACGAACTCGGCAGGTTGGGTATCTTGAATACTCAGATAGTGCATCTTGTGCCCCTCGATTTCCGTATGTTCGCTACAGACGCCTACGCGAATGCCACGATGGCCATCTAAGATGGCAGCGCATTTAGCCGTCTGCCCAATCCAGTAGCTCGATCTTCCAGGGATAGGTTGTGCTGTTGTAGTCATAAAGTCCCAGATAACCATTTTTGCTGAAGCCCAGGTGTCCAAGGTTGTCGCTGTAACCTGTGGCCATCAGCTTGAACCAGAGGCGGTCGGGCGTTTTGGAAAGGAACTTCATCGAAAACAAGGGTGATTCACCCATGCCGCCCGCTTGAGGCCAGTTCGCTTCGTTGAACACACCCCAAGCAAGGTGTTCGTTGGGGCGACTGAAGCGTAACGGCACCTTTGCTTCGTTTTGCAACAGGTAGATTCTGGCGTTGGAGTCTTCGATGGTGGGGGCGGCAAGAACTGCCTTGATTTCTTAATTGATCATTGGTCTCTAATCTCCTGCAGAGTTGGGGGCGTGTCCGGAACGGATACACACCCTCTACTCTGCAGTTGCTTCATCGATGGCAGCCGCGTGAAAGCGTTCCTGCAAGGGCGAAGCATGTCGCGCAGGTCACTGACTGCTGGCAACCTTGTCCACGGCCTGCAGGATCACCTTGGCCACTTCGGCCGGTTGCGACTGCTGCGGCACGTGGCTGGTCTGCAGTTCGGTGGTCTGTGCCCCCAGCTTCTTGGCGAAGTCGCGTTGCAGGCCTGGATCGATCATGCGGTCCTGACCGGCCACCACGTACCAGGACGGCTTGGTGCTCCAGGCTGCGGCGCTGGTGCGCTCCTCGAAGGCCGAGGCGCGGATCGGGCCTTGGGTGGCGGTCATGATGTCAGTCTGGGCCTTGGGCAGGTCCTGGGCGAAGTCGGTAGCCATGCCTTGAGGCGTCAGGTACAGGTAGCCGTTGCTGTCGGCCGCGATCTGGCTGATGCCGGGTGGGGTCGGGTAACCCTGGGCCAGGTCCTTGCTGGCCTGGCCGGCATCGGGTGCGAATGCTGCCACATAGACCAGCCCGCGAACGTTGGCGTCGGTACCCGCCTGGCTGATCACCGTGCCGCCCCAGGAGTGGCCTACCAGGACCACGTCCCCTTGCTGGTTGTTCAGCACGCGCCGGGTGGCGGCGACGTCCTCGGCCAGCGAGGTCAGCGGGTTCTGCACCACGGTGACCTTGACGCCATGGGCCTGCAGCAGCGGTACGACCTTGGCCCAGTCCGAGCCGTCGGCAAAGGCGCCGTGGACGATGACCACCGACGGTTTGGCGGTGTCGGCGAAGCTGCTGCCCAGGGTGAAGATCGAGGCAGTCATTGCGATTGCGGTGGCAAGCTTTTTGAATTGGAACATGGCGTGGTCTCCTGTGAGTGATGGCTGTATTCTCGGCAGGATGTGCCTGTACGGGTATCGGTCGAATGACCGAGCCTCCAATTCACTCCACTGTAGACCGCTCATGCCTGCTACCGACTGCATCCCCCTGGAAGATGCCATCCTCGCCCTGTCGATGGTGGGTGACCTGAGCATGGGTCAGCCTATAGATCAGTCGCGCCGCACGGCGCGGCTGGCGCGCAGGCTCGCGCACGCCTGCATGGGCGAGGGCGACCACCTGCAGGTGGCCGCTGATGTCGCACGGTTGCGCTGGTCCGGCTGCACTGCCAACGCCGAAGATTTCACCCGCCTGCTCGGTGACGACGTGGGTGGCCGCCAAGCCATGCTTGCGCAGACCCTCGACGCCGCCGGGCAGCGGGCGATGCTGCAGACCGGGCCGCTGGCGCGCGTGCACTGCGAGGTGGCAGGCGAGGTGGCCGCGGCTCTTGGGCTGGGCGCGCCAGTGGAGCAGGGGCTGCGGCATGTGTTCGAGCATTTCGACGGTAGCGGCCGACCATACGGCCTGCGTCATCCGCAGGTGCCTGAGGTGGTCTATCAGGTGGTGCTGGCAGGTGATCTGGAGATTCTTTCGCGGGCGCGGGGTCTTGAGGCGGCGCTGGCCTGGATCGAGGGGCAGGCCGACCAGCGGTATCCGCGCAGCCTGGTGAGGGAGCTGCAGTGTCAGGCGGCGGACTGGTTGCATGACTTGCAGGAGGCTGAACAAGCGACTGTCCTGAATACAGCCTGCTCCGACGTGCCTTTGACCTTGGTTGCCGATGTCATCGACCTCAAGTTGACCTGGCTTTCGGGCTATTCGCGTGGTGCGGCTGCGCTGGTGCATGACGCCGCCGCGCTGATGGGCATGCCGGAGGCGCTGCAGGGCGTGCTAAGACAGGCGGCCCTGGTGCATGGCATCGGCCGCGCCGCGGTGCCGAACCGGGTCTGGAACCTGCCAGGTGCATTGCTTGAGGGCGACCGCGAGCAGATTCGCCTGGTGCCCTACTGGACTCAGCGCGCTTGCGCGCAGATACCGGCATTGCAGCGTGCGGGCAAGCTTGCAGCACACGCCTACGAGCGTCTCGATGGCAGTGGTTATTTTCGTGGCGTGGAGGGTGATGCCCTGGCGCCGGAGCAGCGCTTGTTGGCCGTGGCGCTCGCCTGGCAGGCGCTGCGGGCCGAGCGTCCATGGCGAGCGGCGCTTGGCCAGCAGGAGGCCGAGCAGTTGCTCAGGCAGGAGGCGCAACAGGGGCGCTTCGACCTGCAGTGTTGTGAAGCCGTGTTCGCTGCCGAGCGCGGGGAGCGCAAGCTGCCGATAGCCAAAGGGGGCGGTGGCCTGTTGAGTGAACGCGAAAGCGAGGTGCTGCGTCAGATCAGCCTGGGTCACAGCAACAAGGAGGTCGCGCGGTTGCTGGGCATCAGTCCCAGTACTGTGCGCACCCATGTCGAGAGCACCTTCCGCAAGCTCGAATGCACCACGCGCGCTGCAGCAACGCTCAAGGCACTGACCCTCGGGTTGTTGTGAGCGCTGGGGTTCAGGTTGTGGGAACCACGAGGAACTCGGCGTCGTTCCCTTCGTAGGTGTTCAGGAAGTGGTAGGTGACATTATCGAAATGGGGGGAGTCCTGCCAGGTCTTGACGCCATGCCCTTCGTGATCACGCAAACGGCAGACCCAGCCATTGGGCGCGTGCCGCAACGGTTCCAGCTTCCAGTAGTCGGTCACCTCGCTGACCTTATAGAGCCCGAGATAGCCGCCGACGCTTCGCCCAAGCCTGATCAATCCGCTCGACCTGCTGATCATGTAGTGCAGGCGGTCTTCGGTCTTGGAGTGAAGCTCGAAGTCCAGAATCAGAGAAGGTTGGTCACCTCCTGCCTGCAGCCAGTCGTCCCCCGGGACTAATCCCCAGCTGAATTTGTCCGTCGTTTTGCTCCGCCTGATCGGGACGAGCACGTCCCCTTTCATCCAGTAGATCGTGGCTTTGAAGTCACGCTGTAGCTCGGTTGCGGAATCTGTTGTCATACCCATTGCATGCATCTCCTGAGGGTGCCCGCGACTGTCGGGCGTCGTTCAGGAGTGTCGATGCAATACGTTGGGCAGGGCACCGCGAACGCTTTCCAGAGCGTTGCCGTCATCCCGTGCCGCTTTCAGTTTCCCGCAGCGGCGCCGGCCTCGCTCTCCAACAGCATGAACAGGCGGTACAGCACCACGCTGCTGAACAATTGCAGGAAGCCGCTCAGGCTGTCCAGCGCCAGTTGCGCGCCCGGCTGTGGCTCTGGGAAGGCCATCAGCAGCAGGCCATCGAGCAGCCATAGCGGCGCGAGCACCGACAGCACGCAGATCAGGATGCGCATGAAGTGCCCGGTGGTCATGCGTGCGCTCTCGCGCATCGACTGCACGACAGGCAGGCCGCGCAGCACCAGCAGGTACTCGGCGAACACCAGGTTGATCATGATCCATACGCCCGGGAAGATGAACAGCGCCAGGCCCGCCATGATCAGCAGCGAACTGATCAGGATCAGCAGGGCCAGCGCCGGCCACAACTGCACGGCGCGCGCGAACAGGTTGCGCTTGCTGATCTGCTGGCCGTTGCTGCGGGTGTCCAGGTAGAGGATCAGCGCGGCGCTGTACAACGGGTAGAACAGCAGGCTGACCAGCATGCCGTAGGCTGGCGAGGCGTCGTCACCCAGCTGGCGGTACAGCAATTGGCTGAACAGGGCTTCCAGCACCACCAGCGGCAGGCACAGCTGCAGGATGCTGGTGAAGTGGCGGCGGAAGAAGTAGAGGGAGTCGCGCAGTATCGTCAGCGGGTTCATCGGTCTATATCGCAGGAAAAAGCAGTGCGTCACTTTAGCCCAGGAGCGAGCGATGCTGAAAAAAGTTTCATCGGCCCCGTAATTGAATCCGGCCCTGGCACGCCCCATCTTTGACCTTGTCCGATGTTCCGCATGGCCCAAGAGGTAGCCCATGAACACTGAAGAACAAACCCTGATCGACGGCCTGTTCGGCCGCATCAAGCAGGCCGAGGATCCACAACAGCCGCGCGATGCCCAGGCCCAGGCGCGGATCGAGGAGCATCTGCGCCAGCAGCCGGCGGCCCCGTACTACATGGCCCAGGCGATCCTGGTGCAGGAAGCGGCGATCAAGAAGCTCGACGAGCAGAACAAGCAGCTCGAGGCCGAGCTCAGACAAGCCCGCGCCCAGGCCCAGCAAGAGGCGCCGAAGGCCAGCGGTGGCTTCCTGTCGAGCATCTTCGGCAGCAGTACACGTAGCCCGGAGCCTCAGCGTCCGGTCGCGCCGCCCCCAACCTCCGGTTCCGGTGGCTGGCGCGAGCCTGCGCCCCAGGCCTATGCCCCGCAGCCTCAGGCTCAACCGCAACCACAAGGTTTTGCTGCGGCCCCGGCGCGCAGTGGTGCGAGCAGCTTCCTCGGGGGGGCCATGCAAACGGCTGCGGGGGTGGCGGGCGGTGTGTTGCTGGCGCAAGGCATCAGCAGTTTGTTCGGCCATAACTCGCAACCCAACGAGGTGGTCGAGGTGATCCGCGAAGAGCCGGCCCCAGCCAGCGACAATGGTGGCTGGAATGACCAGGACAACCAGCGCCAGGTCGCTGACAACGGCGATTGGGGCAACGATCAGGGCGGCTACGTGGACAGCGACTACGACAGCGGCGGCGGTGGCTTCTTCTCGGACGATGACGACACCTTCGTCTGATGCGTCTGGCATAATCGCGGGATTCCCAGGGGCGCACTGCGCCCCTTTTGCCGTTATCCCGGGGCCACCAGGTGAAAAAGATCGCGCTGTTCGCGGATGTGCAGAACCTCTACTACACCGTGCGCCAGGCCCATGGCTGTCACTTCAACTACAGTGCCCTTTGGTCCCAGGTCAGCCGCGATGGCGACATCGTCGAGGCCGTGGCCTATGCCATCGACCGGGGTGACAGCAAGCAGCAGCAATTTCAGCAGATCCTGCGCAACCTCGGCTTCGAGGTGCGCCTCAAACCTTACATCCAGCGCAGCGACGGCTCGGCCAAGGGTGACTGGGACGTGGGCATCACCCTGGATGTGTATGAGGCCGCCGGCCGGGTCGACCAGGTCGTACTGGCCTCCGGTGATGGCGACTTCGACCAGTTGCTCGAGCGGGTGATGCTGCGCCATGGCGTCGAGACGGTGGTCTACGGCGCGCCAGGGCTTACCGCGCTGTCGTTGATTCGCGCAGCCACGCGCTATGTCCCGATCGAGGGTAATTTGCTGCTGCGTCACTGAACCGGCGCACTCATCCCTTCCTGCCATTGCCCTGCAAGTGATCCAGCGGCACCCGCCGTTCCACCGCGCTGGACAGAATGATCGACGTCTTGCTGAACCCCAGTTGCGACACCTGGTTGATCAGCGCTTCGAGCTCATGCATCGAACCCACCGCCGCCTGCATGATCACGCACGGGTCGCCCGTGACCCGATGGCATTCGGTGAGCTGCGGGATGCGCGCCAGGGCGTCATAGGCCTGCTGGTTGCCGTGGCTGGCCAGGCGCAGTTCGATGATGCACTGGATGGGCAGGCCGATCTTTTCCAGGTCGACCTTGGCGGCGTAACCGGTGATCACTCCGCTGGCCTCGAGTTTGGCGACTCGTTCGGCTACCGCCGGCGCCGACAGGTTGACCTGGCGGGCGAGCTGGGCGTAGGTGGCGCGACCGTCTTCGAGCAGGGCGGCGAGCAGCATGCGATCGTACTTGTCCATGGGCTTCTCGGTGCGGATATGCAATCAACGGAAAAACAGGCGAATTACCGTTCATTGCAAAGTGTATGGGTCTATTAAACGTGTTTTGTAACTTATGTTTACGGGAGTGCCTTTCTAAACTAAGTCACCCGTAAACGGATTTCGAGTCTTTTGTCATGCCTGCCTCCCGTCGTTTTCCCTGGCTGCTGATCGGCGCCTTCATCGCCCTCTATCTGGTCTGGGGGTCTACCTACCTGGCCATTCGCATCGGTGTCGAATCCTGGCCGCCCTTGCTCATGGCCGGGGTGCGTTTTGTCATTGCCGGCAGCCTGTTGTATGGCTTCCTGCGCTGGCGCGGGGTGCCGGCTCCGACCTGGGCGCAATGGCGGGCGGCGGGGGCGATCGGGTTTCTGCTGCTCAGTTGCGGCAACGGTGGCGTGACCCTGGCCGAGCATGCTGGCGTGGCATCGGGCGTTGCAGCGCTGGCGGTGGCCACGGTGCCGTTGTTCACCTTGCTGTTCGGGCTGCTGTTCGGTCATCGCAATTCGCGTCTTGAATGGGCGGGGATTTTCCTCGGGCTTGCCGGTATCGGGCTGCTCAACCTCGGTTCGAACCTGCAGGCCAGCCCCATGGGGGCGGTGTTGATCCTGTTCGCAGCCGCGGCCTGGGCGTTCGGCTCGGTGTGGAGCAAGAACCTGCCCTTGCCCCAGGGCGCCATGGCCAGTGCTGCCGAGATGCTGGTGGGCGGCGCTGCGTTGTTGATCGGCAGCGCCCTGAGCGGTGAGCGCCTGACCCAGATGCCGACGGCGGCGGGCTGGGGGGCACTGGCCTACCTGATCTTCTTCGGTTCGATCGTGGCCTTCAGCTCGTACATGTACCTGCTCAAGCACGTGCGGCCGGCGGCTGCGACCAGCTACGCGTACGTCAACCCGGTGGTGGCGGTATTGCTCGGGATTGTCTTTGCCGGTGAGCAGATCGGCGCCGAGGAATGCCTGGCCATGGGGGTGATCGTCGGGGCGGTGGTGCTGATCGGGCTGCCACAGTGGCGGCGTGCGCCCCGGCAGGTGGCCTGAGGGGCCGGTGCATCCGGTGGTAGCGGTGGGCGTCAAAGCCAGCGCAACTCCAGGGGGCTTGCGGTAAACTGCCGCCTTCGCTGAACCCCCTGACGGTATCACCATGAATTTCGCCAAACTCGGCCTGATCGAACCCCTGCTGCGCACCCTGCAGCAGCGGGACTATTCCACCCCGACCCCGATCCAGGCCCAGGCCATCCCCGCCGTGCTGGCAGGGCGCGACCTGATGGCCGCTGCCCAGACCGGCACCGGCAAGACCGCCGGTTTTGCCTTGCCGGTATTACAGCGCCTGGCGCTCGAGGGTGAGAAGGTAGCCAGCAATTCGATCCGCGCGTTGGTGCTGGTGCCCACCCGCGAGCTGGCCGAGCAGGTACACGCCAATATCCGTGAATACGCCGAGCACCTGCCATTGAGCACCTACGCGGTGTACGGCGGCGTCAGCCTCAACCCGCAGATGATGCGCCTGCGCCGTGGCGTCGACTTGCTGGTGGCCACGCCGGGCCGCCTGCTCGATCTGTTCCGCCAGAACGCGGTGAAGTTCGGCCAGGTGCAAACCTTGGTGCTCGACGAAGCCGACCGCATGCTCGACCTGGGCTTTGCCGAAGAACTGCAGGCGGTTTACGCCGCCTTGCCACGCAAGCGCCAGACCTTGCTGTTCTCGGCGACGTTCTCCGACCAGATCCGCATGCTCGCCGGCCTGGCCCTGAACGATCCGCTGAGTATCGAAGTCAGCCCGCGCAACGCCGCCGCCACCACCGTCAAGCAATGGCTGGTGCCGGTAGACAAAAAGCGCAAGGCCGACCTGTTCTGCCACCTGATGCGCAAGCAGCGCTGGAAGCAGGTGCTGGTGTTCGCCAAGACCCGCAACGGCGTCGATCAACTGGTCGAGCGGCTGCTGGCCGAGGGGATCAATGCCGATGGCATCCATGGCGATCGTCCACAGGCGACCCGCCAGCGGGCGCTGGATACCTTCAAGGCGCGTGAAGTCCAGGTGCTGGTCGCGACAGACGTCGCTGCTCGCGGCATCGATATCGACGACCTGCCGCTGGTGGTCAACCTCGACCTGCCGATCGTTGCCGAGGATTACGTGCACCGCATCGGTCGTACCGGGCGAGCGGGTAACAAGGGCGAGGCGATTTCGCTGGTGTGCGCCGACGAGGTGCAACTGCTGTCGGCGATCGAGGTCCTGATCCGCCAGACGTTGCCGCGTCATGAAGAGCCGGACTTCATCCCCGATCACCGGGTGCCGATGACCGATGCCAGCGGCCAGGTGCTGAAGAAACCGAAAAAGCCCAAGAAACCCAAAGAGAACAGTGCCAAGCGCGGGCTGGGCAAGTGGATGGACAGCTCGGAAGATTCGGCACCGACGGTCAAGCCGGTGCGCAAGGTGCCGAGCTTCAACAGCGGGCCACGCAAGCGCAAACCCTAGTGCGGGGGTTCCTGTAGGAGCGGGCTTGTCCCGCGATCGGGCGC
>NZ_JBNFMU010000235.1:0-75712 GCF_049942315.1 Pseudomonas wayambapalatensis | reverse complement strand
CCCCCCCCTCCCCCCCCCCCCCCCCCCCCCCCCCCCCCCCCCCCCCCCCGCTCCCACAGGGGATTGGGCAGGCCTCAGATTTTTTGAGCAAGACAGTTGCTCCTACAAGGATTAAGGGGAAGGCGGGCATCGACTTAAGCAGGGCTTGCCAGCAAACGGTCGGTTTGCGGTATGCTCCGCCGGTCTTCAGGGCGGGGTGAAAGTCCCCACCGGCGGTAAATCGAAAGATGAGCCCGCGAGCGCCCCGGCCATGCCGGGGGTCAGCAGATCTGGTGAGACTCCAGAGCCGACGGTCATAGTCCGGATGAAAGAAGGCGCAAGCGCGGGGCCATCGGGCGCCCTTGCGCGCGCATTTTGTTCGCCCCGAGACGTTCATCGATCATTCACGAGGAGCGTTTCATGTCCACCTTGCACCACTCGAAATTCCCCAACGTCACCGCCGCCATCGCCGCCTTCCAGGCCGGGCGCCCCGTACTGCTGCTCGACGACGACGATCGCGAGGACGAAGCCGATATCGTCGCCGCTGCCGAAAACCTGTCGCTGCAGACCATGGCCATGATGATTCGCGATTGCAGCGGCATCGTCTGCCTGTGCCTGGATGAAGCCACGGTCGATGCCCTGCAGCTCGCACCCATGGTGCAGAACAACCAGGCCCGCCACGGCACCGGCTTCACCGTCACCATCGAGGCGGCCGAGGGCGTGAGCACCGGCGTGTCGGCCCAGGACCGGATCACCACCATCGAGGCCGCACTGCGCTCGACCGCCGAGCAGCGTCATATCGTCAGCCCTGGCCATGTGTTCCCGTTGCGTGCGCGTGATGGTGGCGTGCTGACCCGCCGCGGCCATACCGAAGGCTCGGTGGACCTGGCGCGCCTGGCCGGGTTGCGGCCAGCGGCGGTGCTGTGCGAGCTGATGAACCCCGACGGCAGCATGGCCCGGGGCGAGCAGGTGGCGGTGTATGCGCGCCAGTACAACCTGCCGGTGGTGACCATCGAGGAGCTGGCACGCTATCGCGAAGCGATGCTCGAACTTGAGGCGCAGCCCGCCTGACCTGCAGCGCGGCCCCTTGCAGTAGCCGCGCTGTATCTTTAAGGGCGGCGCTCAGCGCAGCCCCAACTGCCCCTTGAGGTAGGCGTACAACATTGCCGCACTCTTGCGATAGCCATCGGCGGTCAGGTGCACCAGATCAGGCCGCCCCAGGCCGCTGGCCTGCCAGGCGGCGATCGAGCACGGCCCGCCCATCTCTGCCTGCCAATCCCAGAACAGCGCCTTGTACTTCTGCGCCGCCTGGCGCTGGATGCGGATCACGCTCGCCAGCGGCTGCGGCTGGCGCGCCGCGCAACTGGCGGCCTTGCGCTGTTTGATCGAATCGGGCGGCCCGACCAGCAGGATGGCCGCCTTGGGCATTTCCTGGCGCAAGCGGGCCAGGGTGGCGTCCAGCTGTGACTGGTACAGCGCCAGGTCGAGCTTGTCATCGAAGGCTTCGTTGGTGCCGTAGGCGAGGATCACCAGGTCAGGCCGCAACGCCTTGAGCGTGCCCTGCCAACCCGCCTGCCACTTGTCCACCACCTCCAGCCGTGCACCGTTGATACCCAACGATGAATAGGTGACCCCAGCGTTCTTCTGCCCCTGGATATACCAGCCGCCCAGCGCCACGCCCTGGGCGCCTTCCACGCTCAGTTGCAACGGCAGCCCAAGATTGATGAAGGCCGGGCTGAAGCGCCACTCACCATTGGTAGCCGGCAACATGCGGCGCTGGCTGCCATTGGCCACCAGCGTGCTGCTGCGCGTTGCCTGGTACAGCGCCGAGATCCGGTAGCGTTGTTCGTCGGGGTCGCGGGCCTGGATCTTCACGCCAGGGCGATCGACCACCGGCAGCGACAGGTAGCCACCCAACGGAAACTGGCTGCTCTGCTGGTTGCGCGCAGAAACCAGCTCCCACTGGCGCCGTTCGCTGGTGACGATGACCCGGTCGTTGCGAATTCCCGGCACCGGCGAAGCCGGCACCAGGCCAATGCCACCGTCGCCATAGCGGGCCTGCAGCAGCTTGCGCAGCTCACCGCTGAACAGGTCGGCAGCGGTGTGCGAATCACCCAGCTGAACGATGGAAATGGGCGCACGGCCGGCGTTGCGGAACTTGCCGGCGAGCAGCGCGAGGTTGCCGTCGTCGCGCCCCTTGGCGACAACGGCGGGCTTGGCCGCAGGCTGGGGTGGCGCGCTGGCGCCGGTGCTGCACGCGGGCAAGGCGCTGATCAGCAGCGCCACGCCCAGCAGGTGATGCCATAGGCGCATCTCAATGTCCTGTTGCAGTCAGGACCGGGAAGCTGATCAGTGACAGTACCTGCGCGGCGATCATCTTCTGGCCCGTGATGGTGAAATGAATGCCGTCGTCGACCCGGACCTTGACCCGCTTGCCCTCCGGCGTCTGCACCGTATACGAGAACTGCTCGTCGGGATAGCCGAGAATCGGGTTGGCCGAGACGTAGTGCTGGCCGAATTGCGCGGTGCGCTCCTGATAAAGGCCGCTGAGGTAGTTCATGGCCGTCGACAGCCGCGACTTCTCCATGTTCGGCGGGCCGACCCAGATCACCTGGACATTGTGCTCGCGGGCCTGCTCGAGGATCGCGTCGATGCGCTCACGGTAGGCCACTTCCCACTCCGGCGACTTGAAGCGCAGGAACGGCTTGCCCTTGCCCTGGGGCATGTCCCACGGGTCGTTAGGGCCGAGGAACACCACCATCAGGCGGATCTTCGGCGCGCTGGCGAGGGTTTCGGCCACGGTCTTCGGCCAGTTGAAGAAGCCCGGGTAGGCAAGCCCGGTGCTCTGCCGACTGAGGTTGATGGTATGGATCTGGTAGCGCTTGCGCAGGCTGTTGGCCAGGTGCGGGGCGACGCCCTGCATCAGCGAATCGCCCACCAGGAACACTTCATCGCCCGCCGCCAGGGACGCCAGGGTGCCCGGCGCGACCATCTGCGCCAGCGGCGGCTTCACGACCACGGGAGCCGCAGCTGGCACCTGCACCGGCGCGACAGGGTGCGCGGCAGTTGCGCCGACATGCACAGGCTTGGCAACAGGGGCCTGCAGATCGACACTCACCACCGGCATCGGCGCCGGCAGTTCGACCACAGGCGGCGCCTGCGCTACCGTGGCTTGCCCGCTCAGGCTGTCGAGGAAGCTGTCACGGCCCTGCTCCAGCGCCGTGGTCAGGCCCGCACCCAGGCGCCAGGCTGGCAATTGCCCCAGCACCGGCAGTTCGCAACTGTCGTGATACTTCTGCTGGCAATACAGGCTGATCGAGTCCTGGTTCAGCCAGAACAGTAGCCCTGTGGCGACCACCAGGGCATACAGCGTGCGCGCCGCGCCCATCTGCACCTGGAACAGCTGGCGGATATCAGAAGCTTGCATAGATGAACCCCGGCACACCCGATTGCGACGCGAAGATCACCAGCGACACGAAGACCGCCAGTGGCAGTGGGTACAGTTGCCAGGGCAGGCGCTGGCTGGCAGAAAAGCCCTGGCGCAGGGTCGCCAGCCACTGTGGATACGTGGCGACGTACAGCACACAGGCCAGCAGCGCTACACCGGTGGCCGAGTCGAGCCCGACCAGGCTGACCTGGGCGATATCGCCCAGCATCTCCCAGGCGCCATCCAGGGTTGGGCTGCGGAAGAAGATCCAGGCGAAGGCCACGTAGTGGAACGTCAGCAAGCGGGCCAGCAGCCCGCTGCCCGGCAGGCGCGCAAAGCCCGGCCACAACTGCTCGAACAGCTTGTACAGCGCCAGCCCCACTCCATGCAGCGCGCCCCAGAGAATGAAATTCAGGCTCGCGCCGTGCCACAGCCCGGAGATCAGCATGGCCAGCAGCATGTTCAGGTTGCCGCGCCACACCCCTTTACGATTGCCGCCCAGGGGGATGTAGATGTAGTCACGAATGAAGCGCGACAGGCTGATGTGCCAGCGCCCCCAGAACTCCTTGAGATTGCGCGCGGCATAAGGCGCGTTGAAGTTGTCCGGCAGGCGAAAACCCAGCAGCAGGGCGATGCCGGTGACCAGGTTGGTGTAGCCGCTGAAGTTGAAATAGATCAGGAAGCTATAGCCATAGACGCTGAGCAGCACCTGCTCGGGGGTGAAGCTGCCCGGGGTTTCGAACACCGGATCGACCCACTGGCTGCCCAGCCAGCCGCTGAGCAGGAACAGCTTGACCACCGCCAGTGCAATCAAGCCAAGCGCCCGTTGCGGCTCCAGTACTTCGCGCATGGCCTGCGGGCGGATCTGTGGCAGCAGGTGCGCCGCACGATTGACCGGACCTGCGATCAGGCTGGGGAAGAAGGCCAGGTACAGGGCCAGGTCCAGTGGCGGCGCCGAGGCCATCTCACCGCGGTTGATCGACACCAGGTAGCTGACCGAATGGAAGGCATAGAACGACAGGCCGATCGGCACCAGTAGCTCGAGCACCGGCAGCGACACCTCGAGCCCGGCAGCCGCGAATGCGCCCTGCACACTGGCGGCGAAGAACTCCTGGTACTTGAACAGGTAGAAACACCCCAACACCAGCGCCAGCAGCAGCACGCCATTGAACCAGCGCCCGGGCTGGCGCGCAGCCAGCAACCCCAGCAGGTACACCAGCACACTGTAGCCAAGCAGGATGTACAACGATTGCAGGCTGAAACTCGCCACCAGCCCGTAGCTGGCCGCAAGCAGCAACAGGTTCTGCAGGCGCAGGCTCCAGCAAAGGCTCCAGTAGACAATGAAGAAGAGCGTGAAACAGAGGCCGAATTCGATCGAAAGGAAGCTCACAACGTAGTCCGTTACGTGACGTCGAGAAGGGGGGATTGCCGGAGGCCATCAAGATGCCCAGGCCAGAGCGGGCGGGATTATGGCAGAGCCCCAGTGGGGTCACAATCCGACCACGTCTCAAATTGCAATAAGAAAACTCTCGCACAAATGCAACAAAATACTACCAAGGAATACCTTTCCGGGAGGCACCGCAATTTGCTCCCCCCGCCCCGCTCTGCTAGTGTCGCGCCGTTAAAAACGCCACCGAGACAGTCGCCATGGCCCGCAAGAAAACCTCCATCGATTTCGAACAATCCCTCGCCGACCTGCAAGCCCTGGTCGAGCGCCTGGAGACCGGCGAACTGTCGCTGGAAGAGTCGCTGGCAGCGTTCGAGCAGGGCATTGCCCTGACCCGCGACTGCCAGGGCGCACTGGCCCAGGCCGAACAGAAAGTGCAGATCCTCCTGGAGCGAGACGGCGAACTGGCCGCCCAGCCCTTCGATGCGGAACCGGACGCATGATCAGCACCTATCAGGCCCAGTGCCAGGCACGCGTCGACGCGGCCCTCGAACCGCTGTTCGTGGCGCCGTCCAAGGAGCTCGAACGGCTCTACGCGGCGATGCGCTACAGCGTGATGAACGGCGGCAAGCGCGTGCGCCCGCTGCTCGCCTACGCTGCCTGCGAAGCCTTCGGCGTTGCGCCCGAGCAGGCCAACGGCGCGGCCTGCGCAGTGGAGTTGATCCATGCCTACTCGCTGGTGCATGACGACCTGCCGGCCATGGACGACGACGACCTGCGCCGCGGCCAGCCGACCACCCACAAGGCGTTCGACGAAGCCTGCGCCATTCTCGCTGGCGACGGCCTGCAGAGCCTGGCCTTCAGCGCCCTGCTCGATACCCGCCTGAGCCCGCAGACCGATGCCATTCGCCTGGCCATGGTCCAGGCCCTGGCCAAGGCCGCCGGCCCCGCCGGCATGGTCGGCGGCCAGGCCATCGACCTCGGCTCGGTCGGCCTGAAGCTCGACCAGAACGCACTGGAGTACATGCACCGACACAAGACCGGCGCGTTGATCGAGGCCAGCGTGCGCCTCGGCGCCCTGGCCAGCGGCCGTGCCGAGCCCACCCAGTTGGATGCCTTGCAGACTTATGCACAGGCCATCGGCCTGGCCTTCCAGGTGCAGGACGACATCCTCGACGTCGAAAGCGATACCGCCACCCTGGGCAAGCGCCAGGGCGCCGACATCGCCCGCGACAAACCGACCTACCCGGCGCTGCTCGGCCTGGAGGCCGCCAAGGGCTATGCGATCGAACTGCGCGACCAGGCGCTGGTCGCACTTGAAGGGTTCGGTGAAAGCGCCGAGCCGCTGCGGGCGCTGGCGCGCTATATCGTCGAGCGCCGTCACTAAGGGGCTGCGGCTGGGCTTTTCGCGGGCGAGCCCGCTCCTACAACAGCAGCCGCCACCCGCGCGTGAATGGGCAGCTTTTCCCACAATGGGGTAAACTGCCGCGTCTTCAAACCTATAACGACTCGCCTGATGCCCACGACGTTTCAAGAGATCCCCCGCGAACGCCCGGTCACGCCTCTGCTGGACCGCGCCGACACGCCAGCCGGCCTGCGCCGGCTGGCCGAAGCCGACCTGGAGAGCCTGGCCGACGAACTGCGCCAGGAGCTGCTCTATACCGTGGGCCAGACCGGCGGGCACTTCGGCGCAGGCCTGGGCGTCATCGAGCTGACGATTGCCCTGCACTACGTCTTCGACACCCCGGACGATCGCCTGGTGTGGGACGTAGGCCACCAGGCCTACCCGCACAAGATCCTCACCGGCCGGCGCAACCGCATGCTCAGCCTGCGCCAGAAAGACGGCATCGCCGCCTTCCCGCGCCGTAGCGAAAGTGAATACGACACCTTCGGCGTCGGCCACTCCAGCACCTCGATCAGCGCCGCCCTGGGCATGGCCATCGCCGCCCGGCTGCAGAACGACCCGCGCAAGTCGATCGCGGTGATCGGCGACGGCGCGCTGACCGCCGGCATGGCCTTCGAAGCGTTGAACCACGCCCAGGAAGTCGATGCCGACATGCTGGTGATCCTCAACGACAACGACATGTCGATTTCACGCAACGTCGGCGGGCTGTCCAACTACCTGGCCAAGATCCTCTCCAGCCGCACCTACGCGAGCATGCGCGAAGGCAGCAAGAAAGTGCTGTCGCGCCTGCCCGGCGCCTGGGAGATCGCCCGCCGCACCGAAGAATATGCCAAGGGCATGCTGGTGCCCGGCACGCTGTTCGAGGAACTGGGCTGGAACTACATCGGCCCGATCGATGGGCATGACCTGCCGACGCTGATCGCCACCCTGCGCAACATGCGCGACCTCAAGGGCCCGCAGTTCCTGCACGTGGTCACCAAGAAAGGCAAGGGTTTCGCCCCCGCCGAAGTCGACCCGATCGGCTACCACGCCATCACCAAGCTCGAGCCCGCCGACAAGCCCGCCGCGCCGAAAAAGCCCAGCGGCCCGAAGTATTCCGCAGTGTTCGGCCAGTGGCTGTGCGACATGGCCGCCGCCGACAACCGCCTGGTGGGCATCACCCCGGCGATGAAGGAAGGTTCGGACCTGGTCGCCTTCAGCGAGCGCTTCCCGGAACGCTATTTCGACGTGGCGATCGCCGAGCAGCACGCCGTCACCTTCGCAGCCGGCATGGCCTGCGAAGGCGCCAAGCCGGTAGTGGCGATCTACTCGACCTTCCTGCAGCGCGCCTATGACCAACTGATCCACGACGTGGCGGTACAGGATCTTGACGTACTGTTCGCCATCGACCGCGCCGGCCTGGTCGGCGAGGACGGCCCGACCCACGCAGGCAGCTTCGACCTCTCGTACCTGCGCTGCATCCCCGGCATGTTGGTGATGACCCCGAGCGACGAGAACGAGCTGCGCAAGATGCTCAGCACCGGGCACCTGTACAAAGGCCCGGCCGCCGTGCGCTACCCGCGTGGCACCGGCCCCAACGCGCCGATCGACGGCGACCTGGAGCCGCTGGAAATTGGCAAGGGCGTGATCCGCCGCCAGGGTTCGAAAGTCGCGCTGCTGGTGTTCGGCGTGCAACTGACCGAAGCGCTGCAGGTGGCCGAGCAGATCGACGCCACGGTGGTCGACATGCGCTTCGTCAAGCCGCTCGACGAGGCGCTTGTACTGGAGATGGCCGGCAACCATGAGCTGCTGGTGACCATCGAGGAAAACGCCATCATGGGCGGCGCCGGCGCTGCGGTTAGCGAGTTCCTGGCGCTTGAGGCGGTGGTCAAGCCACTGCTGCACCTGGGCTTGCCGGATATCTATGTCGAGCATGCCAAGCCTGCGCAGATGCTGGCCGAGTGCGGGCTGGATGCTGCTGGCATCGAGGCCTCGGTGAAAGCCCGCATGGCCAAGCTCGGCCTGTAAGGCCCTTTCGCGGGCAAGCCCGCTCCCAGAGGGATTGCACAGTATTCGAGTACTGTAGAAACCCTGTGGGAGCGGGCTCGCCCGCGAATGCTATTGTACTGCCCATGAAAATCCTGACCTTTGCACCGCTGCTCTGCCTCCCCCTGCCCTTGCTGGCCGCCGAACGCGACAACGCCCTGAAGCTCCCCGACGTGCTGATCAGCGCCAACCGCGAAGTCGAATCGCGCAGCGCCACCAGCGCCGCCAACACGGTCTTCACCCGCGCCGACATCGACCGTCTGCAACCCTCCAGCGTCACCGACCTGCTGACCCGCGTGCCCGGCGTGCAAGTCGCCGCCACCGGTGGCCGCGGCAGCCTGCCCGGGATTTTCATCCGCGGCACCAAGGCCGCGCAGAGCCTGGTGCTGGTCGATGGCGTGCGCATCGCCAACGCCACCTCCGGCGACAGCGGCCTGCAGTTTCTCGACGTCGATCAGATAGAGCGCGTCGAAGTGCTGCGCGGCTCGCGCTCGGCGGTCTACGGCAGCGACGCCATCGGCGGGGTGATCCAGATCTTCACCCGACGCGCCAGCGGCCCCGGCCTGCAACCGCGGCTGCGCCTGGCGGCCGGCAGCAACCAGACCTTCCAGCGCAGCCTGGGACTGTCCGGTGGCGATGGCCAGACACGCTTCAACCTCGGCGCCAGCCTCGACGAAACCGCAGGCATCGATTCGACCGGGCCGTCCTTCGCCAGCGATGGCGATCACGACGCCTACCGCAACAAGTCTTTCAACCTGAGCCTGAGCCATACCTTCGGTGAGCGCTTCGAGGCCGGGGTGAACCTGCTCGACAGCCGGGGGCGCAGCGAATACGACAACCCCTTCGGCCGATTCGACCCAGTCAGCTTCGAAAGCTTCGGCCAGAAGCCCTACACCGACTTCACCGTCAGCAGCCTGGGCACCTACCTCGACGCCCAGCTCAGCGACCTCTGGCACTCGCGCGTGGAGATCGGCCACAGCGAGAATCGCGACCGCAAGCGCGACAAACTCAGCGACGATGGCAGCGTGTTCAACACCTATCGCGACCAGATCACTTGGCAGAACGACCTCGCCCTCGACGCACGGAACAACCTCTCGCTGGGCGCCGACTGGTACCAGGACCGGGTGCACGGCAGCACCGACTTCGCCGAGGACAGCCGCTACAACCGTGCAGCCTTCATCCAGCATCGCTATAGCGGCGAAAGCTTCTCCACCGAACTGGGCATGCGGCGCGACCAGAACCAGCAGTTCGGCGGCCAGACCACCTGGAGCGCCAGCCTGACCCTGCCGTTGAACACCGACAACGACCTGCTGCTGTCGTACAGCGAAGGGTTTCGCGCGCCCACCTTCAACGACCTGTACTACCCGCAGTACAGCAACCCAGATCTCGACCCCGAACGCTCCAGGAGCTATGAGCTGCAATGGCGCAGCCAGTTGAGCGCCAGCAGCCGCCTGGAAACCTCGCTGTACCGCACCGACCTGCGCGATGCGATCATCTTCGGCGAGGGCTCGATCCCGCGGAACGTTGCCTCGGCGCGGATCAACGGCATGGAGGTCGCGCTTAGCCAGGATTGGGGCCCCTGGCGCAGCCAGCTCGGCCTGGCACTGATCGATCCACGCGACCGTGACACCGGCCATACCCTGGCTCGCCGCGCCCGCCGGACCTTGAGCCTGGACCTGGACCGACAGTTCGAGCGCTTCTCTGCAGGCGCGAGCTGGCAAGCGATCAGCACCAGCTATGACGACGAGGCCAACCGCAACAGGCTCGGCGGTTACGCACTGCTGGGCCTGCGCGGTAGCTGGGCGGCAAGCGATGCGCTGAAGTTCGAGGTCAAGGTGGATAACCTGCTGGACAAAGGCTACAGCCGCGCGCTCTACAACTATGACGGCAATGACTATGGCTACCGCGAAGAAGGCCGCACCTGGCTGCTGAGCCTTACCTGGACACCGGCGCTCTAGACGCCAGCAGCGCACAAAGGCGCGCCGTCGCTTCGATCATCTGCCCGCTGGGGCGCTCCAGGCCCTTGTCGGGCACCACCAGCAAGTGTCCGCCGGCAACGGCACTGAGCTGTGGCCAGGCCTTCCAACCGGCTAACTGCGTAGCGTCGCCGGCCAGGATCACCTCAGGGTCACGCGCCAGCACAGACTCGACGCTCACCTGCGGCGCAGGCTGTTCGAGATCGGCAAAGACGTTGCGCGCACCGCAGACCGCCAGTGCATCACTCACCACCTGACGGCCGCCCAAGGTGTACAGCGGCGAGTCCCAGACCTGATAGAACACCTTGAGCGGCTGCTCGCGGCGATAGCGCTCGCGCAGGTCGGCCAGGCGCTCTCGCAACCTGTCAGCGTAGCGCTGCCCCTGCTCGGCACGCCCCAGGCGCACGGCGATGGCCTGGATCTGCTCGATCAGTTGCGCCAGGTCGTGGGGCTCGCTGCTGAACGTGGCAATCCCCAACTGACGCAACTGGTCGCGCTGGGCCGGGGGCACGCTGCCGGGCCAGAGCAGCAGCAGGTCGGGCTTGAGCGCCAGCAGGTGCTCCATGTCCAGTTGCCCGTAGCGCCCGACCGATGGCAGATTTTTCAGACGCTGCGGCCGCTCGCCGCTGTCGAGCACGCCCACCAGCAGATCGTCCGCCTCAAGCTCCAGGACGATCTCGGTCATCGACGGCCCGAGGCTGACTACACGCGGCCCAGCCTCGGCAAATGCACCGATCGACAGCAGCACGGCAACGAAAAAGGCGCGCATCAGCCCAGTTGGCGCGGAATGCGATAGAGGTAGAGCAGCATCACGGTAGACAACGCCAACAACACCTGAGGCACCGCCTCCAGCCCCACCAGCACCGAGAGTGCGGCGATCCAGGCCGGGAAGCAGGCGTAGGTCATGGCCAGGCGACGAACCCGCGCCAGTTCGATCCAGGCAGCGGGTTCTTCGGGGGTGTCGAGTACCTTGGAGGTGCCGATCAGCGCCCGTTTGTAGGCACCGAAGCGCGGCAGGCTGAGAAACAGGGTCGCGGCGCCGGCGATGAACAGCGGCATTGCCAGCACCGGGATCAGTGCCTGACCACCGCCAAAGGCCCAGGCCATGACCGGCAGCGGCACCAGGCCGACCGCCAGGTATTGCCACCAGGCCAGCGCCAGACGCCGCTTCACCTGGCCACGGGTCACGCCTGGGGCGCCTCGCCCTGGTGACGGTTGCCCATCATGTGACCGAGCTTGTCGGCCTTGGTGGCCAGGTACAGGCGGTTGTGCGGGTTGTGGCCGGTGTGCAGCGGCACGCGCTCGGCAACCACAATGCTCATGTCGGTCAGGGCTTTGACCTTGCGTGGGTTGTTGGTCATCAGGCGCAGCGACTTGACGCCGAGGTGCTCGAGCATCGGCAAGCACATGGCGTAGTCACGCTGGTCGGCAGCAAAGCCCAGGCGCTCGTTGGCCTCGACGGTATCGGCACCGCCATCCTGCAGTTCATAGGCGCGAATCTTGTTCAACAAGCCGATGCCTCGACCTTCCTGACGCAGGTACAGCAGCACGCCACGGCCTTCACGGGCGATGGCCTGCAGCGCGGCTTCCAGTTGCGAACCGCAGTCGCAACGCTGGCTGAACAGCGCGTCGCCGGTCAGGCATTCGGAGTGCAGACGCCCGAGCACCGGTTCACCGTCGGCGATATCACCCAGGCTGAGCACCACATGCTCGCGGCCGCTGGCTTCGTCGAGAAAGCCATGCATGGTGAATGTCGCAAAAGGCGTTGGGAGTTTGGAGGCGGCAACAAAGACGACGGGCACGTTGTGCTCCTGATAAGTAGGAAATTTCAATGGGCCAGATTGTATCAGCAGCCCAGCGGGCATGCGCAGGCTGAATCTCGCCGCTTAAGATCGAAAAGTTCGATGCATAGGCCTGCCAGACGCGCGCTCGATCAGTGCGGCTGGCTGTCGGACGGGAACGGGTACGGCTGCTTCCAGTGCTCGAAGATGGCCTTGAGTTCGCCACTACGCACCAGCTTCGCCATGCGCTCGTCGAACAGGTCGCGCAAGGCCTTGCCGTGATCGCTGCGGGTAAAGGCCAGGTACAGCGGCAATTCAGCGATGTGGGTGCGGCGGAAGTCCTGCGGCTTGCTGGCCTGATGCAGCACGTAGTCCACTTCCGTTTCGGCATCGATGTAGAAATCCACCCGGTCATGCTCAAGCATCGGCAGGATGCCTTCGCGACGCTGGATCTCGCGGAATTCATGCACATTCGGCAGATATCTGTCGTAGCCATAGCCACGTACCCAGGCTAGGCGATACTGGCCGACGCTGTTCAGTGCCGGGACTGGCTTGCTGGCCAGGCCGAGGGCATAGATATGATCCAGGTCGAAGTGCCAGCGCGGGTAGAGGTTGTCTTCGTTCTCTTCCTTGTACGAACCCACCCAGGCGTCGGCCTCGCCGCGCTTGACCAGCCCGACTGCACGGCTGTAAGGCGCGCTCGTTACCTCGACCTTCACCCCGGCCGGCTCGAACACCTTGCGCAGCACGTCCCAGGCAACGCCAGTGCCGTCGGCGTTGGTGTAGTCGATCCATTCCTCGCTGACCAGTCGCACCTGCTTCGGCAACTCAACGGCCCCGGCACTCCAGGGCAGGAAAACCAGCATCAGCGCCAGCAGCAAAGTCCGTATGGCCATCGACCCGCTCCCTGTATCAGGCTACCGCCCAAACCAGCACTTGCATGCCCAGCCAGGCGAACACGCCAGCCAGGATATCGTCGAGCATGATGCCGACACCGCCGTGCACATGGCGGTCGATCCAGCGGATCGGCCAGGGCTTGAGGATGTCGAAGAAGCGGAACATCAGGAACCCTGCGAGCAGCCACTGCCAACCCTCGGGCACCAGCCACAAGGTGATCCACATGCCGACCATCTCGTCCCAGACGATGCCTTCATGATCGTGCACGCGCAAGTCGTTCGCCACCTTGCCGCACAGCCAGAAGCCGAACAGCATGGTGATCCCCAGCAGCAGCCAGTAGCCCCAGTCCGGCAGCATCTGCCACAGCGGAATGAACGGCAGCGCCACCAGCGAGCCCCAGGTGCCCGGCGCCTTGGGCAGGGTGCCGGAGCCGAAGCCGAACGCGATGAAGTGCCACGGATTGCGCCAGACCGAAGGCGGAACGAACTCCGCAGGCACCTGATTGGGGTGGTCGGTCACGGTGTCTCCCTGAAATGTTGATAGCCCCGTTGCGTCGGGGTGATGTCACGACCCTGGCGATCACGCAGGGTGACGCCCTGCCCGTCCAGGACGCGGCCGATGACATGGACATGGATGAACCCCGGTAGCTGCAATGCCTGGTGTTGCGCGGCCGGGATGGTGAAGGCCAGCACATAGTCGTCGCCGCCGGTGAGCGCCGCGTGCACGGCAGCGTCACGCCCGAGGAAGGCCTCCAGTTCGGTAGATACCGGAACCTGGTGCTGGTTCACTTCGAGGGCGACGCCCGAGGCCCGGGCGATATGACCGCAGTCGGCAAGCAGGCCGTCGGAAACGTCCAGCGCCGCCGTAGCCTGGCCACGCAGCAGCTCGCCCAAGGTGAGCTGCGGCATCGGCGACCAGTACTGCGCAAGCAGCGCCTGGGCCTGTTCGGCCGGGGCCTGGCGCTCGCCCAGCACCAGCGGCAAGGCCCCCGCCGCGCTACCCAGGTTGCCGCCGACACACAGCAGATCACCCGGCCTGGCACCATCGCGGCGCAAGGCCTGCCCGGCCGGAACCCGGCCAAACACGGTCACGGTGATGCTCAGGGGGCCGCGCGTGGTGTCGCCGCCGATCAGGCTCATGCGACAGCGGTGGGCCATGCGCCCCAGGCCTTCGGCGTAGTCTTGCAGCCAATCCGCGCTGACCTCGGGCAAGGTCAGGGCCAGGGTGAAGCCGATGGCGGTCGCGCCCATGGCCGCCAGGTCGCTCGCGGCCACGGCCAACGAGCGCTGGCCGAGCAGCGAGGGGTCGCAGACCGCCGGAAAATGCACACCTGCGACCAGCGTATCGGTGGAGACTGCCAGTTGCTCGCCAGCCGGCAGCTCCAGCAGGGCGCAATCGTCACCGATCCCCAGGGCCACGCCCTCGCCGCCCTGCGCACAGGGCGCGGCAGCGAAGAAGCGGCGGATCAGCTCGAACTCACCCATGGCTCGTCAGCGCCGGGATCAGCGCTTGTTGGCCTTGACTTCGGCTTCGCGCAGGTTGGGCGCGAGCTTGTCGAGCACACCGTTGACGAACTTGTGGCCGTCGGTGGCACCGAAGACCTTGGCCAGTTCCACACCTTCGTTGATCACCACGCGGTACGGTACGTCGACGCGCTTGATGAACTCCCAGGTGGACAGACGCAGCACGGCCAGCTCGACCGGGTCGAGCTCATCCAGTGCCAGGTCCAGGCAAGGCTTGAGTGCGCTGTCGATTTCGCCCTTGATTGCCGGAACCCCGTGGAGGATTTCGCGGAAGTAGGCACCATCGACATCGGAGAAATCGTTATCGACCCGGAACTGAGCCTCGATCTCGTTCAGCGAATGCTGCGCCATGTGCCACTGGTAGAGCGCTTGCGTGGCGAGCTTGCGGGCTTCGCGACGCTTGGCGCTCTTGGAGGGCTTGCCGGCATCCGCAGGTTTTGGATCGCGCGGGTTGAAACGATCGCTGTCGTCGCTAATCACTTGGCCTCCAACTGCGCCAGCAGGCTGACCATTTCCAGGGCGGACAGGGCAGCTTCGGCACCTTTGTTACCGGCTTTGGTGCCGGAACGCTCGATGGCTTGCTCGATGGAATCAACGGTCAGCACACCGAAGGCGACCGGAACGCCGAACTCCATGGACACCTGGGCCAGGCCCTTGGTGCACTCGCCCGCCACGTATTCGAAGTGCGGGGTACCACCACGGATCACCGCACCCAGGGCGATGATCGCGCTGTAGTCACCTTGCTGGGCGACTTTCTGTGCCACCAGCGGGATCTCGAAAGCGCCCGGGGCACGGATGATGGTGATGTCGCTTTCGCTGACGCCATGGCGTACCAGGGCATCGACGGCACCGCTCACCAGGCTTTCGACGACGAAGCTGTTGAAGCGGCCAACCACCAAAGCATAGCGACCTTTGGGGGCGATGAAGGTACCTTCGATGGTCTTCAGGGTCATTCCGGTATTCTCATATTAAAGAGCGAGGCCGCACCGGGCGGCCTTCGGGAGGGTTCGGACACGAGCGCCAGGACAACGCTGGCGCACCTGTGTCACTCGGAGGGCACGTATTCTACAACTTCCAGATCGAATCCGGATATCGCGTTGAACTTCATCGGCGAGCTCATCAGGCGCATCTTGCGTACACCAAGGTCACGCAGGATCTGCGAACCGGCACCGACGGTGCTGTAGGTGCTCGGCACCTTGGCCTGCACGTCGCCTGCGCTTTCACGGATATGCGCCAGCAGCACGTCGCCGTCCAGCGGGTGGCCCAGCAGCAGCACCACGCCGCTGCCGGCCTCGGCCACGGTGGTCATGGCCGCGCGCAGGCTCCAGCGCCCTGGCTGCTTGACCATCAGCAGGTCGCGCAGCGGGTCCATGTTGTGCACACGCACCAGGGTCGGCTCTTCGGCGCAGATCTTGCCCAGCGTCAGCGCCATGTGCACGTCGCCTTCCACCGAGTCACGGTAGGTGACCAGATTGAACTGGCCCAGCTCGCTTTCGATCGGCTGTTCGGAGACGCGCTGCACGGTGCGCTCATGGATCATGCGGTAGTGGATCAGGTCGGCGATGGTGCCGATCTTGAGATTGTGCTGGGCGGCGAACACTTCCAGCTCGGCGCGACGCGACATGGTGCCGTCGTCGTTCATCACTTCGCAGATGACGCCACTGGGCTCGAAACCGGCCATGCGCGCCAGGTCGCAGGCTGCTTCGGTGTGCCCGGCGCGGGCCAGGGTGCCGCCTGGCTGGGCCATCAGCGGGAAGATGTGGCCCGGGCTGACGATGTCCTCGGCCTTGGCGTCCTTCGCGGCGGCAGCCTGCACGGTGCGGGCGCGGTCGGCGGCGGAGATGCCGGTGGTGACACCCTCGGCGGCCTCGATCGACACGGTGAACTTGGTGCCGAAGCCGGAGCCGTTGCGCGGCGCCATCAGCGGCAGCTTGAGCGTCTCGCAGCGCTCACGGGTCATCGGCATGCAGATCAGTCCACGGGCGTGCTTGGCCATGAAGTTGATGTGCTCGGGCAGGCAGCACTCGGCTGCCATGATGATGTCGCCTTCGTTTTCGCGGTCTTCGTCATCCATGAGGATGACCATTTTGCCCTGGCGGATGTCTTCGACCAGTTCTTCGATGCTGTTGAGCGCCACGCGGCACCCCCTTCTCAATCAGGATTTCAAGAAGCCGTTGGCGGCCAGGAAGCTTTCGGTGATGCCACTGCCTTTGCTCGGCTCGGCGGCCTTGTCGCCCAGCAGCAGACGCTCCAGGTAACGGGCCAGCAGGTCGACCTCAAGGTTCACCCGACGACCTGCACGGTAATCGGCCATGATGGTTTCGGACAGGGTGTGCGGGACGATGGTCAGCTCGAACTCGGCGCCATCGACCTCATTGACCGTCAGGCTGGTGCCATCGACGGTGATCGAGCCCTTGTGGGCGATGTACTTGGCCAGCTCTTTCGGGGCGCGTACGCGGAACTGGATGGCGCGGGCGTTATCGCTGCGCGAGACGATTTCGCCGACACCGTCGACGTGACCGCTGACCAGGTGGCCGCCCAGGCGGGTGGTCGGGGTCAGGGCCTTTTCCAGGTTGACCCGGCTGCCGCTCTTGAGCTCGACCATGGCGGTACGCTTGAGGGTCTCGACGCTGACGTCGGCCCAGAAGCCATCGCCTGGCAGCTCCACGGCGGTCAGGCACACGCCGTTGACCGCGATACTGTCGCCGAGCTTGACGTCGCCCAGGTCGAGCTTGCCGGTCTCGACGTAGACGCGCACGTCACCACCCTTGGGGGTCATGCTGCGGATGGTGCCGATGGATTCGATGATGCCGGTGAACATGATGTTCTCCTCAGGTACGGGCTGCGCGAAGCAAGCCCGGCATTATACGCCGGGCGCGGGCAAGGGGATGGCTGTGACTCGCCAGTCATCGCCCACGGCGCGCATTTCGATGATTTTCAGCCGCGGCGCCTCGCTCATGTGCTCCAGGGGCCAGTCCAGCAGCGGGCGGGCCTGGGAGCCAAGGAAGGTGCCGGCGACGAACAACTGGTACTCGTCGATCAGGCCGTGGCGAGCGAAGGCGCCGACCAGCCCGGCGCCCGCTTCGAGCAGGACCTCGCTGGCACCGCGCTCGGCCAGCAGGCGCAGCAGCGCCGGCAAGTCGACCTGGCCATCGCTGCCGGGCAGCACCAGCAACTCATGGCCGGCGGCGGCGTAGCGCGGGTCGTGCGCGGCGGCGGTGACCACCAGCGCCGGACCGGCCTGGAAGAACGGGGCGTCCAGCGGCAGGCGCAGACGGCCATCGACCAGCACCCGCAGCGGCGGGCGCGACACGGCCAGTGCGGTCATTTCCTCGTCCAGGCCAAGCTCGGCGGCGCGCACGGTCATCCGCGCGTTGTCGGCCAGCACGCTCTGGGCACTGGTCAGCACCACGCTGGAGCGGGCGCGCAGGCGCTGTACCGCAGCACGCGCCGCGGGGCCGGTAATCCACTGGCTCTCGCCATTGGCCATGGCGGTACGCCCGTCCAGGCTCATCGCAAGCTTGGCTCGAACGAATGGCAGGCCATGCTCCATGCGCTTGAGAAAGCCCGGGTTGAGTGCGCGAGCTTCGGCCTCGAGCACACCACTGGCAACCTCGATACCGGCTTCGGCCAGCCGCCCCAGGCCGCGCCCGGCCACTTGCGGGTTCGAGTCCTGCATCGCCGCCACCACCCGCGCCACACCTGCCTTGACCAGCGCTTCGGCACACGGTGGCGTGCGGCCATGGTGGCTGCACGGCTCGAGGGTGACGTAGGCGCAGGCGCCGCGCGCGCGCTCACCGGCCTGGCGCAGGGCATGCACTTCGGCATGCGGCTCGCCGGCACGCACGTGCCAGCCCTCACCGACCACTTCGCCGTCGCGAACGATCACGCAGCCCACGCGCGGGTTGGGGTGGGTGGTGTACAGGCCCTTGCGGGCCAGTTCCAGGGCACGGGCCATGTAATGGGCGTCAAGCATCGCGGTCTGGCTGGACATGCTTACTCTTTGGCTGGCTCACGGGCCAGGCGGTCGATTTCTTCACGGAATTCGTCGAGGTCCTGGAAGCGCCGGTACACCGAAGCGAAGCGGATGTAGGCGACTTCGTCGAGCTTGCGCAGCTCGGACATCACCAGCTCACCGACCACCAGCGACTTCACTTCGCGCTCGCCGGTCGCGCGCAGACGGCTCTTGATGTGCGCCAGCGCCGCTTCCAGGCGCTCGACGCTGACGGGGCGCTTTTCCAGCGCCCGCTGCATGCCGGCGCGCAGCTTGTCTTCGTCGAAGGGCTGGCGTGTGCCGTCCTGCTTGATCAGCCGGGGCAGGACCAGTTCGGCGGTCTCGAAGGTGGTGAAGCGCTCGCCGCAGGCGACGCACTCACGGCGACGACGGACCTGTTCGCCTTCGGCGACCAGTCTCGAATCGATGACCTTGGTGTCGTTGGCACCGCAAAAGGGACAGTGCATGGTGGCAGGCAACAAAAAAAGGGAGGGCCATGGTAGCGCATCCCACTGGCAAGACAAGCCAAAGGGGTTACCATCCAGAGAAATCTGCCTGTGAAGGATTACCCCATGCACCATCGAGCCCTCCTCGTCCTGTGCCTGGCCGGCCTGCTCGCCGCCTGCGGCAGCGACCGGCCGAAGACCGAGCAGCATGCGGCGTCCCCCGCGCCCAAGACGGTCAAGAAGAGCGACGAACCGGGCCCGCTGCCGGCCTACCAGCGCGAACTCAGCGGCACCCTGATGGAAATCCCCGCGGGCGCCGAAGTCGAGCTGGCACTGCTGGTGATCGACGAACGCGGCCGTCCCCAGCGCCTGCTGGCCAGCAGCGACCTGACCGGCACCGGCCAGGCCCTGCCCTATCACCTGCGTTTCAACCCCGAGGCCTTCCCGGCCGGTGCCCGGGTCGAGCTGCGCGGTCGCGCCAGCCGCTCCGGCCAACTGATCATGCACCTGCCGCCGCAGCGCATCGTCCAGGCCGAAACCCAGGCCACCGGCCCACTGCGTTTCGAGAAGGCGCCATAAGGTGACACCGCTACACCTGCAACAGGCCCTCAGCGGCCTGATTGGCGAGGCGCGCCTGGTCATCAGCGAACTGCCGGGCTGCGACCTCAAGCTGTGGCTGATCGACGCCGAGAACATGGACCGGGCATTCAGCCCCGACGAAACCCGGCGCATCCTCGACGAGCCACCCTACTGGAGCTTCTGCTGGGCCAGCGGCCTGGCCATGGCCCGCTACCTGGCCGTGCACCCCGAATGGGTACGTGACAAGCGTGTGCTGGACTTCGGCGCAGGTTCGGGCATCGCCGGCATCGCTGCAGCCCGCGCCGGTGCGCGGGAAGTGGTCGCCTGCGACCTCGACCCACTGGCCCTGGACGCATGCCGGGCCAACGCCGCGCTCAATGGCGTGACGCTGGGCTACAGCGAGGATTTTTTCGCCGAAGCCGACCGCTTCGACCTGATCCTCGTCGCCGACGTACTGTACGACCGCGCCAACCTGCCCTTGCTCGATGCCTTTCTCGGTCGGGGTCGCCAGGCACTGGTCGCCGATTCGCGGGTGCGTGACTTCAGCCACCCGCTCTATCGCCAGCTCGGCGTGCTCGACGCCCTGACCCTGCCAGACCTGGCCGAGCCGCACGAATTCCGCCGGGTCAGCCTGTACCACGCCAGCCGCGAGCCTTTATAGTGGTGCCATTCCGAATTTGCGAAAGCTGCGAGATTTGCGATGAGCCAAGCTTCCTCTAACACCGCCACGCCCTACATCTTCGACGCCACCGATGCGAATTTTCAGCAGCTGGTGATCGATAACTCCTTCCACAAGCCCGTGCTGGTGGACTTCTGGGCCGAATGGTGCGCGCCCTGCAAGGCGCTGATGCCGCTGTTGGCGAAGATCGCCGAGGGCTACCAGGGCGAGCTGCTGCTGGCCAAGATCAACTGCGATGTCGAGCAGCAGGTGGTGGCCCAGTTCGGTATCCGCAGCCTGCCGACCGTGGTGCTGTTCAAGGATGGCCAGCCGGTCGACGGCTTTGCCGGTGCCCAGCCGGAGTCGGCCATCCGCGCCATGCTCGAACCTCATGTGCAGATGCCTGCCGCGCCGACCGCCTCGCCACTGGAGCAGGCCAAGGCACTGTTCGCCGAAAGCCGTTTCAGCGAAGCCGAAGCACTGCTGCAGGCCCTGCTCGGTGAAGACAACAGCAACGCCGAAGCGCTGATCTACTACGGCCGTTGCCTGGCCGAGCGCGGCGACCTGGACGCCGCGCAGCAGGTGCTGGACGCGGTCAAGAGCGATGAACACAAGGCCGCGCTGGCCGGTGCCAAGGCGCAGCTGACCTTCCTGCGCCAGGCCGCCAGCCTGCCGGAGGCCGCCGAGCTCAAGAGCCGCCTGGCGCAGAACCCGCAGGATGACGATGCGGCCTATCAGTTGTGCATCCAGCAACTGGCGCGCCAGCAGTACGAAGCCGCGCTGGACGGGCTGCTCAAGCTGTTCCAGCGCAATCGCGCCTACGAGAACGGCCTGCCGCAGAAGGCCATGCTGCAGGTGTTCGACCTGCTCGGCGGCGACCATCCGCTGGTGGGTGTGTACCGCCGCCGGTTGTCTTCGGCGATGTTCTAAGCCCCAAGGCGCAGCCACCTCCTGCAGGAGGTGGCCTCCAGCCACGCACCGCCCTCGGCAACTAGCCTACCCAGCGATATACCGGCGCATCCGCCCCGCTTTCCACCTTCACTTCACTGCTGTGGCGCAACCGCACCAGCAGCCGCTTGCCTGCCGCAACACTGCCGGCCAACCCTTCCAGCCGCTCGAGCAACTCAGGCCCACTGAGCGCCCCGGCCTGACGCAGCACCTCGCGCGCCGCCGACCACTGGCTATCGTCCTGCCGCGCTGGCGCAGTCACAGGCGTACTCGCCACCTCTGCCACTGCAGGCGCCTCTTCGAGCCTGCGCCCAAGCTGAGCCCACTCCGCCGGGTCCAGTTCGATGGTCAGGTCTACCGGCCAGTCGCCGATCTGTCCTCGGATTCTCACGCTGCCTTCCTTCAATCGCGGATCGATGACGTGCATGCTCCCACGACATGAAACCTGCGCCAAGCGTGTGGCATCGACCAGAAAAGTTGTTATAACATTACCAAATCTTTCCCGTCCGCTTCCGGAGTCGTCCATGCGCCGCCTGCTCCTCGCCTTGCCCTTCGCCCTGCTGCCACTGGCCGTTGCCCAGGCCCATGAAGATCACGATCACGACCACGATCATGCCCACGGCACCTTGCCTGCCCACGAGCACGGCGTCGCACGCCTGAACGTCGGCCTGGATGGCAATACCCTGGAGCTGGCGCTGGAGAGCCCGGCAATGAACCTGGTCGGCTTCGAGCACATGCCTGGCAGCGATGCCGACAAGGCCAAGGTCGAGGCTGTGCGCAAACAACTCGAACAGCCGCTCAAACTGTTCGGCCTGGCCAGCGCGGCCGGTTGCAAGGAAGACCAGCAGGAGCTGGAAAGCCCGCTGTTCGGTGACGAGCCATCGGCCAAGGACGACGACGGTGACGACGATCACGACCATGACCACGCGCATGAACACCAGCACAGCGAGATCCACGCGCACTACCAACTGACCTGCGCAGCTCCGACCAAGCTGACCCAGATCGACCTGTCGCCGCTGTACAAGGCTTACCCGCAAACCCAGAAGATCAATGTGCAGTTGGTCGGCCCGAACGGCCAGAAGGGCTTCGAAAGCACCCCGGCCAAGGCCGTGGTTGCGTTCTGAATGAGCCAGCCGCTGATCGAACTGCATGACCTGGTCTTCGCCTGGCCAGGTCAGCAGCCGTTGCTGAACATCCCCCAGTTCCGCCTGGAGGCCGGTGAGGCACTGTTCCTCAAAGGTCCCAGCGGCAGCGGCAAGACAACCCTGCTCGGCCTGCTGGGCGGGGTCAACCTGCCCGACCAGGGCGAAGTGCGGCTGCTCGGGCAGAACCTGGCCGAGCTGGGCCAGGGCGCTCGTGACCGTTTCCGCGTCGACCATACCGGGTACATCTTCCAGCAGTTCAACCTGCTGCCGTTTCTCTCGGTGCAGGAAAACGTCGAATTGCCCTGCCGATTTTCGCGCAGCCGCGCCGAACGCGCGGCGCAGCGCCATGGCAGCATCCACCAGGCGGCGGCGCAATTGCTTGCCCACCTGGGCCTGGGCGACCCCGACCTGCTCGCCCGACGCGCCGACACCCTGTCGATCGGCCAGCAGCAACGCGTCGCCGCTGCGCGCGCGCTGATCGGCCAGCCGGAACTGGTGATCGCCGACGAGCCGACCTCAGCGCTCGACGCCGACACCCGCGAGGTGTTCATCCGCCTGCTGTTCGACGAATGCCGCGCTGCAGGTTCCAGCCTGCTGTTCGTCAGCCATGACCAGAGCCTGGCGCCCCTGTTCGACCGCGACCTGTCGCTGGCCGAGCTCAACCGCGCCGCCAAGCCTCGGGAGGCCTGATGTACCTGCTCCGTCTAGCCCTGGCCAGCCTGGCCAACCGCCGTTTCACCGCGTTTCTCACCGCCTTCGCCATCGCCCTGTCGGTGTGCCTGCTGCTGGCCGTGGAGCGCGTGCGTACCGAAGCCCGCGCCAGCTTCGCCAACACCATCAGTGGCACCGACCTGATCGTCGGGGCGCGCTCGGGGTCGGTCAACCTGCTGCTGTACTCGGTGTTCCGTATCGGCAACGCCACCAACAACATCCGCTGGGACAGCTTCGAGCACTACGCCAAGGACCCGCGGGTCAAGTGGGCGATCCCGATCTCCCTGGGCGACTCGCACCGTGGCTACCGGGTGATGGGCACCAACAGCGATTACTTCACCCACTACCAGTACGGGCGCCAGCAGCACCTGCAACTGAGCCAGGGCCGCCAGTTCGCCAACGACCCATTCGAAGTGGTACTGGGCGCCGAAGTGGCCGAAGCCCTGCACTACAAGCTCGGCGACACCCTGGTGCTGGCCCACGGCATCGCCACCATCAGCCTGGTCAAGCACGACGACAAACCCTTCACCGTGGTCGGCATCCTGCAGCGCACCGGCACGCCCGTGGACCGCACCCTGCACATCAGCCTGGCGGGGATGGAGGCCATCCACGTCGACTGGCAGAACGGCGTACCGGCTCGCGGCGCCGCACGCATCAGCGCCGACCAGGCGCGCACCATGGACCTGCGCCCCACGGCCATCACGGCCTTCATGCTGGGCCTGAACAGCAAGATCGCCACCTTCAGCGTGCAGCGCGAAATCAACGATTTTCGCAGTGAGCCGCTGCTGGCGATCCTGCCGGGCGTGGCACTGCAGGAGCTGTGGGGCATGATGGGCATCGCCGAGCAGGCGTTGTTCGTGGTGTCGCTGTTCGTGGTGCTGACCGGCTTGATCGGCATGCTCACGGCGATTCTCACCAGCCTCAACGAACGGCGACGCGAGATGGCCATCCTGCGTTCGGTGGGTGCGCGCCCCTGGCATATCGCCGGGCTGCTGGTGCTCGAAGCGCTGGCGTTGTCGGTCAGTGGTATCGTCGCCGGGCTGGGGTTGCTCTATGGAGGGATCGCCTTGGCCCAGGACGCGGTACAGTCCAACTACGGGCTGTTCCTGCCGCTGGCCTGGCCAAGCCCGCACGAATGGACCCTGCTGGCGATCATCCTCGGCGCGGCACTGCTGATGGGCAGTGTTCCAGCCTGGCGTGCCTACCGGCAGTCGCTGGCCGATGGCCTGTCGATCCACCTCTGAGAGTTTGTCATGTCGATCCCTGTGGGAGCGGGCTTGTCCGCGAAGAAAGCACTACAGATCCTCCTGCTGTTGCTGCTGGTGCTGATCATTCCGGCCTGGGCGGACGAGCCGCGCGAGCTGGACTGGCCGGCACTGATCCCCGAGGGCGCGCCCGTCATCCCCCCACAGCTCACCCCGCTGCATGACCTCTCGCAGATGGGCAACTCGCTGGGTGACGCCCTGGCCGCCGAGTCTGCTCCGGCAGCCCGCCAGCAGGCGCCCGACGCCCCGGTGGTGAAAGCGCTGGATGGCCAGCAGATCAAACTGCCCGGCTACATCGTGCCGCTGGAAGTGAGCGAAGAAGGCCGCACCACCGAGTTTCTCCTGGTGCCCTACTACGGCGCCTGCATCCACGTGCCGCCGCCGCCGTCCAACCAGATCGTGCACATCTTCAGCGAGATGGGCGTGCGCGTCGAAGACCTGTACCAGCCCTACTGGATCGAGGGACGCATGCAGGTCAAGAACACCAGTAGCGAGCTGGCCGACGCCGGATACCAGATGGAAGCCGAGAAAATCTACGCATATGAGCTGAAATGAGAACTGTGTCGCCCGTGTGAAGCCCGCTTCGTTGAGCTGAGTCAAACAATGTGTTTGGACGGCTCCTTACCATTGGACTACTCGATTACTCACGTCCTCTGGGAGCTTCCATGAACAAGACATTGCTCGGTGCCTCGCTCGTCGCGCTGGCGCTCGCAGCCCCCGTTGCCCACGCCCACCAGGCGGGCGACTTCATCCTCCGAGCTGGCGCCATCACCACCGCGCCGAACGAAAGCAGCAGCGATCTCAAGCTCGACGGCGCCAAGGTCTCCGGCACCAAGGCCACCCTCGACAGCGACACCCAACTGGGCCTGGCCTTCGCCTACATGCTCACCGACCACATCGGTATCGAGCTGCTGGCCGCCACGCCGTTCAAGCACACCGTGGGCGTCAAGGGCCTGGGTGGTGGACTCGACGGCAAGCTGGCCGACATCAAGCAACTGCCACCGACCCTGTCGCTGCAGTACTACCCGATGGAAGCCTCGTCGAAGTTCCAGCCCTACGCCGGTATCGGCATCAACTACACGCTGTTCTTCGATGAAGACCTCAGCAGCGCCCGCAAACAGCAGGGCTTCAGCAACATGAAGCTGCAGGACTCCATCGGCCTGGCTGGCCAGCTGGGCATGGACTACATGCTGACCGACAACCTGTTGGTCAACGCCGCAGTCTGGTACGTCGACATCGACACCAAAGCCACCATCGACGGCCCAAGCGCCTTGGGCGTGGGCAAGACCAAGGTCAGTGTCGATGTCGATCCATGGGTCTACATGGTAGGTATCGGCTACAAGTTCTGACACGCCGCTCCTGCACACCTGCAGGAGCAACTGTCCTGTTCAGAATCTAAAGGCCAGCCCAATCTCCCTGTGGGGGCGGCGGTTCGGCGCCCCGACTTGCCCGCGAACACGGGCGTAGCCCGTGCCAGGCTGCGCGGTGGCTTTTTCGCGGGCCAGCCCGCTCCTACACGAGCGCAGCAATCCTCAGCGATGCAGCCTCCACCAATACCCCCACGCCAACGCGCTGATCCCAGCCCCCAGCCCACACACCGCGCCCCACCCCCACGCCCCGTAGACCCAGCTCGCTGCCACCGCCCCTGCCCCGCTGCCAACCGAATAGCAGCACATGTACGCGCCAACCAGGCGACTGGCCATCTGTGCACGCCCGGCCAGCAGCAGGCTCTGGTTGGTCACATGCACCGCCTGCACGGCCAGGTCCAGCATCACCACACCGGCCACCAGGGCCAGCAACGACTGCTCGACGAACAGGCTCGGCAGCCACGACAGTGTCAGCAGCCCCAGCGCCAGCCCCGTGGTGCGCTGCCCCAGACCGCGATCGGCCAGGCGCCCGGCACGCGAGGCGGCAAGGGCGCCGGCGACACCGGCCAGGCCGAACAGGCCGATCTGGGTGTGGGTCAGTTGCAGCGCACTCAACGGCAGCACCATGCTGCTCCACAGCACGCTGAACGCCGCGAAGATCAGCAGCGCGAACACACCCCGCTGGCGCAGCAGTCGATCATCGCGCAGCAACACCACCATCGAACACAACAACGTCCGGTATCGTTGGCGCTGCCCCAGCGGCCGTGCAGCGGGCATACGCCAGCCGAGCAGCGCCACCATCAGCAGCACCAGCCCGGCAGCTGCGAAATAGACGCCTCGCCAGCCGGCCAGGTCAGCCACGACACCCGCCACCAGCCGCGCCAGCAAAATGCCCAGCACAATGCCGCTGGTGACCGCGCCCACCGCCTGCCCCTGCTGCGCCGGTGTCACCAGGGTGGCTGCCTGGGCGACCATCAACTGCACCACCACGGCCATCAGCCCGACCATCCCCATGGCCGCCAACAGCGCCGGCCAATGCTGGGCCAGGCCGACCGCAACCAGCGCCAGTGCCGACAGCAGCAACTGCGCGAGGATCAAGCGCTTGCGGTCGAGCAGATCACCCAGCGGCACGATCAGCAGCAATCCCAGCGCATAACCTGCCTGGATTGCGCCGACCACCCACCCGACCTGACCACTCGGCACGCCCAGGCTCTGGGCCATGGACTCCAGCAGCGGCTGGGCGCAGTACACCGTAGCCACCGCCAGTGCGCAGGCTGCGGCCAGCAGAAGGGTCAGGCCGCGCGTGAGTTGAAACGACGACGCTTCGTGGGCAGATGACATGCAGACTCCTGGAAATCTGGTTTTAAAATAAAACCACAGGCTGGATTTCTAGCAAATCTGGTTTTAGTCTGCAACCACAGTGACAGATCCGGAATGAGCGATGCTCGACGAAAACAACAGCCGATGCCCCGTGGCCCGAGCCCTCGAAGTGCTCGGCGACCGCTGGGCACTGATGATCCTGCGCGACGCGTTCGATGGGTTGCGCCGCTTCAGCGCGTTCCAGAAGAACCTGGGGCTGGCGAAGAACATCCTCGCCACGCGACTGAAGCTGCTGGTGGAAACAGGGCTCATGGAACTGCAGCCGGCGTCGGATGGCAGTGCGTACAAGGAATATGTGCTGACAGAGAAAGGCCGCTCGGTGTTTCCGATCGTGGTGGGCCTGCGTCAGTGGGGGGAGCGCTTTCAGTTCGAGGCGGGCGAGGCGCGTTCGGTGCTGCTGGACAATGCCAAGGGCGAACCTGTGGCGAAGCTGGAAGTGCGGGCGCGGGATGGGCGGTTGCTGAGGCCAGAGGATTGTCGGCGGGCTTGAAGGTGTTCTGGCCTGTCAGGGCCTGTTCGCGGGTACTCCACTGTCCTGGAGATCAGTGAAGTACCTGCAAGGTCAGCGTGTTTGTCAGTCTTTGCCCAACAAACGCGCCAGCCCCTCGGCGATCGGGGTCGCCTGGGGAAAATCAAAACGCGCCAACAGCCGGTGGTTGTCCGCCCGCGAGTGGCGGATATCCCCCGCGCGCGCCGGGCCATGGCTGATCGTCGGCAAGCTGCCAACCACCTGCTGCAATGCCGCAAGCAAGTGATTCAGCGAAGTCGCCTGGTTCAAGCCAATGTTCACAGCGCCCTCTTCCACCTGCGGCTGCTCCAGCGCCTGCACCATCACCTGCACCAGGTCGCCGACATAGAGGAAGTCGCGGGTCTGCTCGCCATCGCCGAACACGGTGATCGGCAAGCCCTTGGTCGCACGCTCGCAGAAGATGCTGATCACCCCCGAGTACGGCGAAGAGGGATCCTGGCGCGGTCCGAAGATATTGAAGAAGCGGAACACCACCGGCTCCAGCCCATGTTGGCGGCGGTAGAAGTCCAGGTACTGCTCGCCAGCCAGCTTGTCCACGGCGTAAGGCGTCAGTGGCGCCTTGGGCGTGTCCTCGGTGATCGACTGGCCTTCGCCATTGTTGCCGTAGACCGCCGCGCTCGAGGCGAACAGCACCCGGCGCACACCGTTGATGCGCATCGCCTCGCAGACATTGAGGGTGCCGATGAAGTTGCTCTGGTGGGTCTTGACCGGGTCGTCCACCGACGCCTGCACCGACGCAACCGCAGCGAGGTGGACCACCGCTGCGCAACCGGCGGCTGCACGGGTAACCAGTGCAGTGTCGGCAACATCACCTTCGATCAGTTGCAGGCGCGGATGGTCGATCTGCAGGTTGCTGCGCTTGCCGGTGGACAGATCATCGAGAATGCGCACCGCATAGCCTTTGTCGAGCAGCGCATCGCACAGGTGGGAGCCGATGAAACCAGCTCCGCCGGTAATGAGGATGGGGGCATCAGCCATGACGATAGAAACGGTCCAGTAAGGGCGGCAAGCCGGCGCGCCAGGCACGGGGCTTGATGCCGAAGGTGTGAAGGATCTTCTTGCAGGCCAGCACCGCATGCTGCGGCTCCTCGCTGGCATCCGGACGCGCGGCGTGGGCCTGTGCGGTGGGGGCCTGCACGGCCAGCTTGTGCCACTGCGCTGCCTCGGAAAGGATAGCTTGTCCCAGCGCCAAGGGTGTGGTCGCCTCGTTGCCGGCGTAATGGTAGGTGCCCCACAGCGGCGCGTCGCAGTCCAGCTGCTTGATCACCGAGAGGATCACCCTGGCAGCGTCGTCCACCGGCGTCGGGTTGCCGCGGCGGTCATCGGCCAGCAGCAGCTCCTGCGGTTGCTCGGCGCGAGTCAGGAAACGCCCGAGTGCGCCGTCAAGGCTTTCGTCCAGCACCCAGCCGAAACGCAGCAGCACATGTTGCGGGCAGGCCGCACGCACGCTCTGCTCGATACGCCACAGCGCCTGGCCACGCAGGCCCAGCGGCACCGGCTCGTCCTTCTCGCTGTAGGAAGTGGCGCGCGAACCGTCGAACACGCGGTAGCTGGAGGGCTGGACCAGAGTGATCTCGTGGTGCTGGCACAGTTCGGCCAGACGCTCCACGGCACGCTCCTGAAGGGCCAGGCGCTGTTCGCTGACCGACTCGGCCTGGAACCAGTCGAAGTAATAGGCCAGGTTGACCAGGGTGTCGGGGCGGTGATCGTCGAGCAACTGGGTGAGGCTGGCCGGATCCCAGCCCTCGTCCGGCGGGCGCGGAGCCAGGAACGCGATGTCTTCCTCGGCCCCAAGACGAATCAGCGCTTGCCCGAGGGCATTGCCACCACCCAACAGCATCAGGCGCATACGCATAGAGTCAGCAGGTCCGCTCAGATCGATTAAGGGAAAGGGGTCATTTTGCGGTTTCCGCCTGGGGAAGTCCAACCCTTGGGATTCGCTTGTCTTTGTGTGGGAAATTTCCAATAGGCATCGAAGATTTCTCTGTCGCTCACATAAAACCGGTCTTGCACCACGGCAGACGAAAACCCTGAACTAATAGCAGAAGCCGGGGCATGGCAGCCCCGTGTGCGCACCCGACAATCAGGAGAATCACCATGGCGTGCCTGCTTCGTTCTTCACAACGCTTCACAGCCGTGAAATTTTCTCGCCCCTCTTTTGCGCCTTCGGAAACTACCCGATACTGCGCGGCAGTTGGCCACTACAGACTGTATTCACCGCAGTCAGGCCAACGCACTCCAGCTGTCGGCCGGCACGGAACGCCAACACAACAATAACAAGGAAGGTTTCCCATGCAGGATTCCGAAGTCGCGTACCTGGAATTTACCCAGGACCAAGCCGATGCGCTGTTCGTCGCCAGTCAATCCCTCGCCCGACTTGGCGGCCCGGAAGTCTTCGGGGCGGCTGGCAAGGCACGGCAATCTGCCGAAACGCTGGCAGGATCGCTCGCCCCCCAGCAACAGGCAACACTGCGGCGCTTCGCCGACGGCACGCTGTCGGCACTGATGTACCGCGGCATGACCAGCCCGGACGACGACCCCATTCCCGAATACCTGCCTGAACTGCAGGGCCTGGAGCACGACCCCCGCTGCCTCTACCTGGCCTCGCGCAACCAGATCCTGCTGGAACTGGTGCGTTACCGGGCGTTCGCCTTCGATATCGACAACGAAGGCAAGCAGGTGCGTCTGGTCGGCAACTTCAAGGGCGGCGGCAGCCAGCCGCGCCCGGAGGAAACCCGCGACACCCGCGTGGAACTCAGCTCCCACGCCGGTCTGCGCCTGGGCCCACACACCGAAGCTCCGTACAACTGCTCGGTGATCGCTCGCGATGACCATTCGCCTGCGCCCTCTGCACTGATCCTCACCGCGCGCTGGAACCCGGCGAACGAGCCTACCCACGTCATCCCCATGCGCGAGGTCATCGAAGGCCTGGGCAGCCTGCATGCGCTGGCGCTGACCTCGGCATCGTTCGACTTCACCCGCAGCGACTGCTTCGTCGCCGGCAGCGGCGAACCGGAGCAGGCCACCGCGATGCTGCAGTTCGACGCCAATGGCGGCTTCGCCCTGCGCTATAACTCGTACCGGTTCTCGCTCAACGACCAGGCCAGCGACCTCGCCGCCCAGGCCTTCGACGCCTTCCAGCAACGGGTCGCCGAGACACGGCCACGGCCCTTCGTGCTGCAACCGGACACTGCTTTGGTGATCAACAACAACCGCGCCCTGCATGGTCGCGACATCGTCCAGGACAACCGTCGCCTGCTGGTGCGGCTGTTCGGCTACTCCCCCTTCGCCCAACCTCGGGTGATCACTCCGGATCCGCTGCTGGTGCGCGGCTGAATAAAAGGAACGTGCGGTAATGATGGAAATCGATGTCTCCCTGCTGCTGACCCTGGCGTCGGTGGCGCTGATGGCCGGCTTCTTCGACGCCATCGCGGGTGGCGGCGGGCTGATCACCCTGCCGGTACTGTTCGTCGCCGGCATCGACCCGTTGGCGGCCATCGCCACCAACAAGTTCCAGGCGGCCTCGGCGACGGTGTCGGCCACCGTCGCCTTCGCCCGCAAGGGCATGATCGACTGGCAACGCGGCCTGCCCATGGCCGCCATGGCCTTCACCGGAGGCGCCCTCGGGGCGCTGTCGGTGAGCCTGGTGCCCAAGACGTTCCTGCAGGCCTGTGTGCCGGTGCTGCTGATCCTGGTGGCGGCCTACTTCGCCTTCAGCCCCAAGCCCGACGAGCACGAGCGCAAGGCGAAGATCTCCAACGCGGTGTTCTGCCTGACCGCCGCACCGCTGATCGGCTTCTATGACGGCGTGTTCGGTCCCGGGGTGGGTTCGTTCTTCATGCTCGCCTGCGTGATCCTGCTCGGCCAGCACCTGCTGCGCGCGGTGTGCAACAGCAAGCTGCTCAACGCCGCGTGCAACCTGGGCGCCCTCTCGGTATTCTCGCTGAGCGGGGCGATCATCTGGCCCCTGGCCCTGGCGATGGCCTGTGCCGCGTTCATCGGTGCGCAACTGGGCGCACGCTGCGCGGTGCATTTCGGGCCCAGGCTGATCAAGCCGTTGCTGGTCTGCGTGTGCTGCATCATGGCCCTCAAGCTGCTGCTTGGCGCAGGCAACCCGCTCGGCGAATGGCTGCAACATCAGTTCCTCTAAGGAGCGCCATGGACTTCGCGAACACCTCCGAGCAACGCAGCACCTGGCAGTACGACGAACCCGCGCCGGGCACCGAAGGCTTCATCGACGAAGCCTTCGACGGTTATCAGCAACAGGCACGCCTGCTGCTGCCCGACAGCGAGCGGGCACCGCCGCTGTTCGTGGTCGGCGGTGCACGCTCGGACTTCACCCGCCTCAACCCGCTGCTCTATCGCCTGCAACGCCAGGGCATCGGTTCGCTGACCGGCAACCTGTCCGGCCACAGCAAGGCGAGCGAGCCCGGCGCCAGCGCACCGACACTGGCGATCAACCTGCAGGAGGCCCGGCGCTTCCACCGGCATATCGCCGAGCGCTGCCGCACCCTGGTCGGCCACAGCCTGGGCGGCGCGATTGCCCTCAAGCTTGCGGCGCAACTGCCAGACATCGACAAGCTGGTGCTGATCTGCCCGGCTGTCTACCCCGATGACGCCCACGACGCGCCGTTCGGGCCGGCCTTCAGCGCGGCGATCCGCAAGCCCTACGCCTTTCTCGACTGTGACAGCTACGCCTTCCTGCGCCAGTTCCAGGGGCGGGTGCTGCTGGTGATCGGCGAGTACGACGGGCTCAACTCCCAGACCCACGGCCAGGGCCCCGGCACGTCGGCCGGCACCCGCCTGCTGCGCGGTGTGCAGCGCTACAGCCCGATCCCGGAGGAAGTCACCCATGCGCTGCTGCGCTCGGTGCCGGCGCCCCATGTGGAGTGCCTGTTGCTGACCGACTGCGACCACGGAATCGCCGCGCACCTGCGCGATGCACCGGAAATTGCCGATCAGGTGGCCGATGCGGTGGCGGCGTTCATTCTCGACCAGGGGTGACAGGTTGGGCACCGTGGCTTGCTTTTCGCGGGCAAGTAGAGCCGATGCCCTATTCGATCTCGAACAAGCCATTGCTGATCGCCCCGGCGCCGAGCCGGTCGCGAATGTCGTCGTCGATGCGCGGATCATCCGGGCGATAGAGCTTCACCTGGCGATAGGCATTGATTCGGTTGATCTCCTCACCAAGAAACTCCCACACCACGCGAGTGCAGGCAGGGTTGCGCCGGTCACCGCTGGAAACCCCGGTCTTGAGACCGTTGAGGCGGGTGATGCGGCTCTTGAAGCTGGGGATGAGCACGGTCTGGCTCATCTCGTTGAGAGTCAGCGACTCGTAGTCGATCAGGAACATCCGGTCCTGCAACTGGAACGCCGCACCCAGGTAGCGGCAACGCACTTCCGCATGCTGGCTGGCACTGCTGCGCTCCTGGCGTTCCTGGCGCTCGAACAGGAAGCTGCCGCGCTCCTCCCACAGGTGCACCAGCGACACCAGGATCGAGCCCGGTACCGACATGCAGTTGGAGTATTCGAAGTAGTAGCCGCAATAGCGCGACAGATTGCCGGCCTGGGCATGCAAGGGCTTGAACAGCTCGCTGATCGGGTCCTCCTGCGGGCCTGACGACACCGACGGGTTGCGCGCTCCGATCAGCCGGGCGAACTGCTCAGGCGGCAGATTCAGCTCGTAATCCTCGACCCCGAAGAAATCGCCGATGCGCTTGAGGTTGTAGGTCGTCGGCTGGCTCTGCCCGCTCAGGTACTTGTTGAATTGCGCGCGATTGATCGACAGCTGTCGGCAAACCTCTGAAATAGAGCGGTAGTGACTGCAGGCGAGTTTGAGATTGGCGGCTAGAAAATCGGCCATGAACGGCGTTCCAGGTGATGCGAGTGGTGCAAGTCTAGCATCAAGTCGCACCAAAACAGAGCAACCCGCGAAATTGTAACCACAGGTGTCATGACCAACCATGCGCGCCAACGATAGCGCGCGTCCTTGCCGCCGCTGGTCACTCCACACGAAGAATAAGAATCGAGGTCATTTTCCAATGCTCGAAGCACTTAACGATTTCCTTTCAGGAAAACTGCTCATCGTCCTGATCGTCGGGCTCGGTAGCTACTTCACCATTCGTTCCCGGTTCGTCCAGTTCCGCCACTTCGGCCACATGTTCGGCGTGTTCAAGGAGTCCCTGCGCGGCCAGGCTGGCCAACTGAGCTCGTTCCAGGCCCTGATGCTGAGCCTCGCCGGCCGCGTCGGTGCAGGTAACATTGCCGGTGTCGGCATCGCCGTGACCCTGGGCGGCCCAGGCGCGGTGTTCTGGATGTGGGTCACCGCACTGGTGGGCATGTCCAGCAGCTTCTTCGAATGTACCCTGGCCCAGGTGTACAAGCGCGCCGACGGTGACGGTCTGTACCGCGGCGGCCCGGCCTACTACATCCAGCACGGCCTGAAGCTCAAGAGCATGGCGATCGTGTTCTCGATCCTGCTGCTGGTCACCTACGGCTTCGCCTTCATCGGCCTGCAGTCGTACACCGTGACCCATTCGCTGCAGAACGCCTTTGCCTTCGACCCACGCCAAACCGGTATCGTCCTGGCAGTGCTGCTGGCCATCACCTTCATCGGCGGCATCAAGCGCATCGCCGCAGTCTCGGACCTGCTGGTCCCGATCAAGACCCTGGCCTACATCGGCGTGACCCTGTACGTGATCGGCACCCAGATCGAACACGTGCCAGCCATGCTGGAAACCATCTTCAAGAGCGCCTTCGGCCTCGACCCAGCCTTTGGCGGCCTGCTCGGCAGCGCCATCGTCATGGGCGTGAAGCGCGGCGTGTTCGCCAACGAAGCGGGCCTGGGCAGTGCCCCGAACGTCGCTGCAGTGGCTGCGGTGAAGCACCCAGGCGCCCAAGGCGTGGTCCAGGCCTTCAGCGTGTTCCTCGACACCTTCGTGATCTGCACCTGCACCGCGCTGCTGATCCTACTGTCGGGCTTCTACACCCCGGGCTTCGAGGGCGACGGTATCGTCCTGACCCAGAACTCGCTGGCCGCCGTGGTCGGTGACTGGGGCCGCATCTTCGTCAGCGTCGCGCTGTCGCTGTTCGTCTTTACCTGCATCCTCTACAACTACTACCTGGGCGAGAACAGCCTGCAGTTCCTGAGCCGCAACCGTGTCGTGCTGATGGTCTTCCGTGGCCTGGTGCTGGCGCTGGTGGTCTGGGGTTCGATGCAGGACCTGTCGACCGTGTTCGCCTTCGCCGACATCACCATGACCTGCCTGGCCTTCGTCAACCTGGTCGCCCTGGCCCTGCTGTTCAAGGTCGGCCTGCGCGTGATGCGCGACTACGATGTACAGCGCAAGGCTGGCATCAAGCAGCCAGTGTTCGACTCCAGCAAATTTGCCGACCTGGACCTGGACCGCGCCGCCTGGCCAGCCAATCCTCAGGCTGAAACAGCCACTGACAAAGCGGCTGGCGAACTTCAGCACCAGCGCTGATACCCTGCCCTGTCCGGCCGCCCCGCTCGTGGGCGGCCGGCTTTCCTTCGCTCCTCGCTTCGGAATCCTTCCATGGGTGCAGTCAAGAATCTCCTCGTTCTCTACACAGGTGGCACCATCGGCATGCTGCAGACCCCCGCGGGACTGGCGCCGGCGGGTGGCTTCGATGCACGCATGCGTGACCACCTGGCACAGCGCAAGAACGCGCCGACACTGCAATGGACCTTGCGCGAGCTCAACCCGCTGATCGACAGCGCCAACATGCAGCAGGCCAACTGGCTGGCGATGCGTGATGCCATCGTCGAGGCGGTCGAGCATGACGGCCATGACGGCGTGCTGGTGCTGCATGGCACCGACACCCTGGCCTACAGCGCCGCGACCTTGTCGTTCCTGCTGCTCGGCCTGCAGGTGCCGGTCCTGCTCACCGGCTCCATGCTGCCGGCCGGTGCGCCGGACAGCGACGCCTGGGACAACCTGGTCGGTGCTTTGCGTCACTTCGAGCAGGGCCTGGGCAACGGCGTGCAGTTGTATTTCCACGGCCACCTGCTCCACGGCTGCCGCGCCTCGAAACTGCGCAGCGAAGCCTTCGATGCGTTCACCGTGATGGAGCGCCATCGCGAAGGCGAGCGCGCAGCACAGATCCCGGCCAGCCTGGACTACCGCCAGGTGCGCCAACCGGTGAAGCTGGCGGTGCTGCCGGTGTTCCCGGGGCTGTGTGCAGATTACCTGCGCGGGTTATGCGAGGCCGGTGTGCAGGGCTTGCTGCTGGAGTGCTATGGCAGCGGCACCGGGCCCTCCGATGACCAGGCACTGCTCGATGCGCTGCATGACGCGCGTCGGCGTGGGGTGATGATCGTCGCGATCAGCCAGTGTCCCGAAGGAGCAGTGGTGTTCGATACTTACGCCGCTGGCAGCAAGTTGCGCGATACCGGGCTGGTCAGTGGTGGCGGGATGACTCGCGAAGCGGCGCTGGGCAAGATGTTCGCGCTGTTGGGGGCTGGGTTGGATGTGGAGGCCGCAGAGCGGTGGTTTGCATTGGACCTGTGTGGGGAGCGGGCTTAGGTTTCAGCCTGTCATGGCCTCTTCGCGGGCAAGCCCGCTCCCACAGGGTTTTCCACAGTTCTTGAGAATTGTGCTGTACCTGTGGGAGCGGGCTTGCCCGCGAATGGGCCTGGCGAAAATGGCGGAAGGCAGCGGGAGTCGAACCTGCCCGGGAACGGCTGCCGTCCCCAACCGGGTTTGAAGCCCGGCCGCGCCACCGGGCGCGATTGCCTTCCTTGAACTCAGGGCCTGGCCTGCTGCCGGGCCAGCGCGCTGTCGGCGCGGATGTGACGTTGCTCGGCAACCCTGCGGGTCAGGCCGAGCCGGTCGAAGTACTCGAGAATCTGCACACTGCGCTTACGACCGATGCCCAACATATCGCGAAACGCCGCCACCTGCACTACCGGCGTGTCCTGTGTCTGCCGCAACAGCATCTCGGCCATGCGCAGGATCGTCTCCTGCGGGTAGAACAGGTCGCGCACCACCTGGTGCAGCAATCCCAGCCGCGCCAACTTGCGCATCAGCAGGCGCACTTGGGCTTCCTCCACCTGCTCGGCTGCAGCCAAGGTCCTGACCCAGGGCGGATCGAACGCGCCTTCCAGCAAACGCGGTTGCAGACGCTCCCAAAGCGCAGTATCGGCGTCGCTCAACTGCACCTTGTGATCCGGCAGGTGCAACCACGGGCCGCTGCTGGCGACTGCGCCCTCACCGAGCAACTCGTCCAGCAGGCTGACAAAAGCGGCACGCTCCAGCGGCAAGGCACAGAAGCGGCGCAGGCGGTCGCGGTCGGGGCCAAGCTGGTCGGGCTCCTGCTCGTGGAACCGCGCCAGTTGCACGAGCACTTCACGCCTGAGCGCCTGCCATTGCTGACGATCGAACAGCAACGGCCCCTGGCGGGTGGCAATCACCTGGACGTCATCGGGCAACCGCCAACTGTCACGCAGACGGTTGAACTGGCGCTCCAATCGCTGCGGGTCGAGCCCGGCGGGCGCTGCCGCCAACAGGGCCGGCAGGGCCTGTTCCAGGTCGCGGGCATCGCGCAGCACCTGCAGTTGGCGCAAGCGCGACTCGCTGCGGCGCTGTCTGCTGGGGGCGAAAGGATCAAGCACTTGGCCACCGCCGAGGGTGCGCTGGGCGCGTTGGTCGCGCAGCACCAGGCGGTCGCCATGCACAGCCTGCAACGGTGCGTTGAGCAGCAACTGAGCGAACATGCGTTGGCCTGCCGTCAGAGCCTCGCCCTCCAGCAGCGCCACCCGCGCCGTCACGTCCTGGGTGCCGAGGTGCACATGCACCGCGCTGAAATGCTCGAAGGTGCGCGTCTCGCCCGGCAACAATGACAACTCGATATCGATACGCGAACTGGGCGCATGCAGCCACTCGGGCACCAGCCAGTCGCCACGGTGCACCTGCTCCACGGTCAGGCGCTCGGCACTGATGTTCAGCGCCACCCGCTGCCCGGCCTCGGCCACCAGCGCAGCCTGATTCTGCGCATGCAGGCCACGTACCCGTACTGGCTTGCCCGCCTTGCCCAGCAACAGCGTGTCACCCGCACGCACCTGGCCGGCCAGTGCCGTGCCGGTGACCACCACCCCCGCGCCCGAAACCGCGAAAGCGCGGTCGATCGACAGGCGAAAACCGCCCTGCGTAGCACGCCGCTGCACCTGCGCGCGGGCCTCGACCAAGGCCTGGCGCAGCGCCTCGACGCCTTCCCCGGTCACGCTGGACAGCGCAAACTGCCGAGCGCCCGCATAGGGCCCGGGCGCCAGCAGCGCATCGACCTCCCGCTGGACCTCAAGACGCCGCGACGCCTCGACCCGGTCGCATTTGCTGATCGCCACCAGCGCCTGGGGAATGCCCAGCAGCTCGATGATCGCCAGGTGCTCGCGGGTCTGCGGCATGACGCCGTCGTCAGCGGCCACCACCAGCAGCACCAGGTCGATACCCTGGGCGCCAGCGAGCATGTTGTGGATAAAACGCTCGTGACCGGGCACGTCGATGAAGCCGGTCAACGGCTCGCCTTCGGCCAGCGCCGCATAGCGATAGCCGAGGTCGATGGTCATGCCCCGGGCGCGCTCTTCCTGGCGCTGGTCGCCGGCCTGGCCGGTCAGGGCCTGGAGCAGCGCGGTCTTGCCGTGATCGATATGCCCGGCGGTGCCGACGATCACTGCACCGGCCCCAGTTGCAGCGCCGGCAACTGCGCCAGCCACTGGGTTTCGTCATCCAGCTGACGCAGGTCGAGCCACAAGGCATCGTCATCGATGCGCCCAAGCACCGGCACCGGCAATTCGCGCAGGGCGCGCTCCAGCACCCTCAGGCTGCGCCCACGCAGCTTCTTCGAGACCTGTGGCCGCAAGCACAGCGCCGCGCTGGGCAGCCGTGCCACCGGCTGGCTGCCGCTGCCGATCATGCCCAATGCGGGCTCGACCGTGACCGTCCACTGCCCGCCCAGTCGCGCAGCCAGTTCGGGCGCCAGGCGCTGCGCCTGGGCGACGATCTCGTCCTGGGGCCGGGTCAGCAGGCGCAGGCTGGGCAAGCGTTCGGCCAGGCGATCGGGGTCGCGGTACAGCGCCAGCACCGCCTCGAGCGCCGCCAGGGTGATCTTGTCCACACGCAGCGCGCGCTTGAGCGGGTTCTTCTTGATCCTGGCGATCAGCTCTTTGCGCCCGACGATGATGCCCGCCTGCGGACCACCCAGCAGCTTGTCGCCACTGAAGGTGACGATATCGGCGCCGTCGGCCAGCGCCTGGCGCACCGTCGGCTCGGCGGGCAGTCCCCAGCGGGTGAGGTCGAGCAGGCTGCCGCTGCCCAGGTCTTCGAGCAGCGGCAGCTCATGCTGGTGAGCGATGCGCGCAAGCTCCGCGGTCGGCACCTGAGTGGTGAAGCCCTGGATGCTGTAGTTGCTGCAATGCACACGCATCAACAGGCCGGTGCGCGGATTGATCGCCGCCTCGTAGTCGCGGGCATGGGTGCGGTTGGTGGTGCCGATCTCGTGCAGGCGCACGCCAGCACGGGCCATGATGTCGGGGATGCGGAAGGCGCCGCCGATCTCGATCAACTCGCCACGGGAGATGATCCCTTCCTTGCGCGCGCCCAGGCTGTTGAGCGCCAGCAGCACGGCAGCGGCGTTGTTATTGACCACGGTGACCGCCTCGGCGCCGGTCAGCTCGCGGATCAGGCCCTCGATCAGGTCATCGCGGTCGCCACGCTTGCCGGTGGCCAGGTCGAATTCGAGGTTGAGCGGATAACGGGCGGCGGTCTGCATCGCCTGTACGGCTTCTTCCGGCAACAGGGCGCGACCGAGGTTGGTGTGCAGCACCGTACCGGTGAGGTTGTAGACCCTTCGCACCTGGCTGCGCTGCTGAATCGCCAGGCGCTCGCCGGAGCGGCCAAGCAGGACTTCGGCAGCCAGTTCGACGGCGCTCAACTGGCCAAGGCGAGCGGGTTCGCGCAGGTCGTCGAGCAGTTGACGCAGGCTGGCCAGGGTGGCGTCGCGGCCATGGCGATCGAGCAAGGGCTGGCAGGCGGGATGGCGTAGCAGGGTGTCTATGGAGGGCAGGCGTGGCGCTTGATTGGCGAGGCTTGACGACATGCGGTACTACCTTGGTTGATCCGGTGTCTGTAATGGCCCTTTCGCGGGCAAGCCCGCTCCTACAGGTTGCCCGTCGTCCGCAAAGGTGGCGGGGTCATTGCAGGAGCGGCGGTTCGCCGCTGCGACTTTCCCCGCGATAGGGGCGACTCGGTGTAGCAGTGTAGACCCTCATCCTCCTCCAGGCGCCAACATCAGGTTCGGCGCCAGCCGATGAAAGCCCTCCTCGTCCAGGCGGATATCCAGCGCCAGGCTGGCCAGGTCATCGGCCAGTGCTTCGCCCATCGCGTCATTTTCCAGGTAGCAGTGCTTGAGGTAGGTGTTGCATCCTGGGCAGCACTCCGCCCGCAGCGGCGCCTTGCCCGGTGCATGGCGGTCATCTTCCAGGCTGGAGTAGCGCAAGTCCTTGCTCGACTCGCAATACACGCACTTGACCCGCACCACATGCCACTCGCAGGCGCACAGCGAACAGGCCAGGTAACGCAGCCCGTTGTGCTTGCCCCGGTTGCGTACCAGGCCCGCCATCGCCGGCGCGCCGCAGCAGGGGCACTGCGCGAGGCTGCCGCCGGGCTTGAGTTCATCGCTGGGCAAGGCCCGGCGCCAACTGGCCCAGGCAGCCTGCAGTGCGGCGCCGATGAAAGGCACCAGTGCGGCGGGCACGGCATCGTACTGCCCGCTCAGCAAAGCGATGCCCCAGCCTTTGCGCTGGGCCTCGTCGCTGTTGCGCAGGGCCTCCAACGCATCAGCCAAGGCGCCTTGCCCCGGTGCCTCGAAGCGATCGAGCAACGCCTGCAACCAGACCAGCCACGGCCCTTCTCGCACCAGGCTGTCGGCGGCCAGCGGCGGCAGGCCGTGGCTGATGCACAGTCGCTGACGCGCCTCGGCCACCGGCACCCCGCCCGGTGGGTTGTCGAGCAGGTGCTGCTGCACCCGGCACAGGCGCGCGACCCACCTCAGGTAGTCGCCAAGGGCATGGCCCTGGGCAAGCTGCTCCAGTCGCGCCGCGCGCAGTTCGAACAGGTTGTCGGCGGGCTGGTGAAGAAATGGCGGCATTACCGCCGATGCTTCGATCTGCCCGGGTTCGAGAATCGTGCTCAAGCGCTCATCCTTCTTTCCGTCCGGGGTTGTGTGGCGTCTTGTCGCCGGTCACTTCCCGGTACCACAGCTCATGATGTTTGCGTGCCCAGGCACGGCTGACCCAGCCATGCAGCATGGCGCCGACCGAGCCCTTGATCCAGATCCCGGCATAGATGTGCACGATGATGCTCAGCACCAGCACGAACGCCGCCAGGGCATGGAGCAAGGTGGCCAGGCGGATCGCGCCGATGTCGAAGTACTGGCTGAACCAGGCGCGCCAGATCACCACGCCACTGACCAGCAGGATCAGCATGCACACGAGCAAGGTCCAGAACAGCAGCTTCTGCCCGGCGTTGTACTTGCCGATCGGCGGCACGCCCTCTTCCTCGTTGCGCATCACCCGATCTACACGGCGCAGCCACAGGCGGTCGTTGGCGGTGATGAAGTTGGCCCGCCAGAAGCGGATCACCAGCCCCAGGAAGAACACGAACATCGCCACCCCGAGGAAGGGGTGCAGGATGCGCGTCCAGGGGCCGCCACCGAACAGGTTGCTGAGCCAGAACAGTGCCGGATGGAACAGCGCCAGGCCCGACAGCCCGGCCATGAAGAACAGGATCGCGACGATCCAGTGGTTGGTCCGCTCGTTGGCGTTGTAGCGCAGGATAGGCTTGTTGTCGTTCATGGCCGCTGCTCCCCTTGCCCGCCGGGCTTGCCCGGGTCATAGACGTGCACTGCCGGATCCACCTGGTGCACGCTGGTATCGGTCGGAGCGGGATGCTCGTCCTCCTCGACCCGCTGCGGCCCGACCCGCACATAGTGGAAGAACCCGGCCAGGACCGCCGCGCCCATGGCCAGCAGCGCCAGCGGTTTGCTGATGCCTTTCCACAACCCTACCAGTGGGCTGATCACCGGCTGGTCCGGCAGGCCTGCATACAGCCTGGGTGTATCGGCGTGGTGCAGCACGTACATCACGTGGGTGCCACCGACACCGTCCGGGTCGTACAGGCCGGCGTTCTCGTAGCCGCGCGACTTGAGGTCGACGATGCGCTCGTCGGCATGCACCTTCATCTCGTCCTTGCTGCCGAAGACGATCGCCCCGGTCGGGCAGGTCTTCACGCAGGCCGGCTCCAGGCCCACGGCCACGCGGTCGGAACACAGGCTGCACTTGTAGGCCTTGTGGTCCTTCTGCGAGATCCGCGGGATGTTGAACGGGCAGCCGGTGATGCAGTAGCCGCAACCGATGCAGTGGTCCTGGTTGAAGTCGACGATGCCGTTGGCGTGCTTGATGATCGCGCCGGGGCTCGGGCAGGCCTTGAGGCAGCCAGGGTCGGCGCAATGCATGCAGCCATCCTTGCGGATCAGCCACTCCAGGTTCCCGTCGTCGCGCTCGTGCTCGGTGAAGCGCATCAGGGTCCAGGTGTCGGCGGTGAGGTCCTGCGGGTTGTCGTAGGTGCCATGGTTGTGGCCGACCTCGTCACGCAGCTCGTTCCACTCCGAGCACGCCACCTGGCAGGCCTTGCAGCCGATGCACTTGGTGGTGTCGATCAGCTTGGCGACCTGCTCCTGCTGGCGTACCGAAGGCGGTACGGTCGTGGTGGCCGAGCGGGCGATGATATCTTGCTGGGCCATCAGATCTTCTCCACGTTGACGAGGAACGACTTGGACTCCGGCGTCTGGGTGTTGCCATCACCGAGGAACGGCACCAGGGTGTTGGTCAGGTAGCCATGCCGGGTCGAACCGGTGAAACCCCAGTGCAGCGGGATGCCGATCTGGTGCACGGTCTGGTTGTTGACCTGCAGCGGACGGATCCGCTTGGTCACCACCGCCACCGCCTCGATATGCCCGCGCTTGCTCGACACCCGTACCCGATCCCCCGCCTTGATGCCCTTCTCGCCGGCCAGCACTTCGCCGATCTCGACGAACTGCTCGGGTTGAATGATCGCGTTCAGGCGGCAGTGCTTGCTCCAGAAGTGGAAGTGCTCGGTCAGCCGGTAGGTGGTCGCTGCGTAGGGGAACTCCTCGTGCTTGCCGAGGGTGTCCCACACCGAATCGAAGATCCGGCCTGCCGGGTTGCTGGTGGCCTTCTTGTTGTTAGGGTGCAGCGGGTTGATCCCGATCGGCGTCTCGAACGGCTCGTAGTGCTCTGGGAACGGCCCTTCGGCCATCTTGTCGATGGCGAAGAAGCGCGCCACGCCCTCGGGGTTCATGATGAACGGGTTCATCCCCGCTTCAGGCGGTGAATCGACCTTGAAGTCCGGCACGTCGGTGCCGCCCCAGGCCTTGCCGTTCCACCACACCAGGCGCTTCTTGTGCGGATCCCAGGGCTTGCCCTGCGGGTCGCTGGAGGCGCGGTTGTAGAGGATGCGGCGGTTGGCCGGCCAGGCCCAGGCCCAGTTCTGCACCTGATGCATGCCGTAGGGGTCGCTGTTGTCGCGCCGGGCCATCTGGTTGCCCTGCTCGGTCCAGCAACCGGCGAAGATCCAGCAGCCGGATGCTGTGCTGCCGTCATCTTTCAACTGACCGAAGCCCGACAACTGCTGGCCGCCCTTGATGGCCAGCCCACTGGCGTCGGTCATGTCGCTCACCGCCCAGCCGTTCATCTCCTTGGCGAGCTCTTCGGGGGAAGGCTCGTCGGGGATCTTGTACGGCCAGCTGATGTTGAGCATCGGGTCGGGGTAAGCGCCGCCTTCCGACTTGTAGCGCTCACGCAGACGCAGGAACAGCTCGCTCATGATCTGTACGTCGGTGCGCGTCTCGCCGGGGCCGTCAGCGCCCTTCCAGTGCCACTGCAGCCAGCGGCTGCTGTTGACCAGCGAGCCGTCCTCCTCGGCAAAGCAGGTGGTGGGCAGGCGAATCACCTCGGTCTGGATATTGGCCGTGTCGACATCGTTGTAAGGCCCGGCGTTGCGCCAGAACTCCGATGTCTCGGTGGCCAGCGGGTCCATGACCACCAGCCACTTGAGCTTGCCCAGCGCCGCGGTGACGCGGTTCTTGTCCGGCAGCGCGGCGATCGGGTTGAAACCCTGGCACATGTAGCCATTGACCTTGCCCTGGCTCATCATCTCGAACATGCGCAGCACGTCGTAGGCCGCCACATCGAGCTTGGGCAGCCAGTCGTAGCCCCAGTTGTTCTCGGCGGTGGCGTTGGCGCCATACCAGGCCTTCATCAGGCTGACATGGAACTTGCCATAGTTCTGCCAATACGAGAGCTGGCCCGGACGCAGCGGCTTGGAGGCGCGCTTGTCGATGAACGCGGCGTAGTCCTGCTCGGCGTCGCCGGCCAGCGTCAGGTAGCCTGGCAGCGAGTTCGACAGCAGCCCCAGGTCGGTCAGGCCCTGGATGTTGGAATGCCCGCGCAGGGCGTTGACCCCACCGCCGGGCATGCCGACGTTGCCCAGCAGCAGCTGGACCATCGCCGCACTGCGGATGATCTGCGCACCGATCGAATGCTGGGTCCAGCCCAGGGCGTAGAGGATCGTCATGGTCTTGCCCGGCACGGCGCAGGTGGCGATCTCTTTCCAGACCTTCATCATCTGGTCCTGGGGCATGCCGCAGGTCATGCTGGCGATTTCCGGCGTGTAGCGGCTGTAGTGCTGCTTCATCAACTGGAACACGCAGCGCGGGTGCTGCAGCGTCGGGTCGACCTTGGCGAAACCGTCCTCGCCCAGCTCGTAGCCCCAGCCGGACTTGTCGGCATAGATCCGCTTGGCCGCGTCATAGCCACTGAACAGGCCGTCTTCGAAGCCATAGTTCTCTTTGACGATGAACGACACGTCGGTGTAGTTGCGCACGTATTCGTGCTGGATCTGGTCGGTCGTCAGCAGGTAGTTGATCAGGCCGCCCATGAAGGCGATGTCGCTGCCGGTGCGAATCGGCGCGTAGTAGTCCGCCACCGAAGCGGTCCGGGTGAAACGCGGATCGACCACGATCAGGCGCGCCTTGTTGTGCGCCTTGGCCTCGGTCACCCATTTGAACCCGCAGGGGTGAGCCTCGGCTGCGTTGCCGCCCATGACCAGCACCAGGTTTGCGTTGGCGATGTCAGACCAGTGATTGGTCATCGCGCCACGGCCGTACGTCGGGGCAAGACTTGCCACCGTCGGGCCGTGTCAGACACGCGCCTGGTTGTCGAACCCCAGCATGCCGAGTGAACGGATGACTTTATGAGTCAGGTAGCCTGCTTCGCTGGACGCTGCCGACGCCGCGAGGAAGCCCGTGGTCAGCCAGCGGTTGACCGTCTGGCCCTGGGCGTTCTTCTCGATGAAGTTGGCATCGCGGTCCTGCTTCATCAGCGTGGCGACGCGGTCGAGCGCCTCGTCCCAGCTGACCCGCACCCACTCCTGGCTGCCCGGCTTGCGCATCTCGGGGTATTGCAGGCGGCTGGGGCTGTGGATGAAGTCGAGCAGCCCGGCGCCTTTGGGGCACAGGGTGCCGCGGTTGACCGGATGATCAGCGTCGCCTTCGATGTGGATGATGTTCTGTTTGACGTTCTTGCCCGCATCGCCCTGGCTGTACAGGATCAGACCGCAGCCGACCGAGCAGTAGGGACAGGTGTTGCGGGTTTCCTTGGTGTGCGCCAGCTTGAAGTGGCGCACCTGCTCGGCGAACGCGGCTGTCGGGGCCATGCCCAACGCCGCGAGACTCGAGCCTCCAAGGCCGACGGCGGCGACCTTGAAGAACTGCCGACGGTTCAGGTCCATCGTGCACTCCTGATCAGGTTTGGACGCACGGGACGTTGCCGGCGTCTCTCGGATATCACGGGCGGCGGTTTGTTGGCCGCCAACATGTAAGACTAGCCAAGAAACGAAAAGGTGCGATGACACATGTCAAACTTGCCCCAGGTTTTGGCCGCTGGCGCTACGAGCGGCACTCCGCACGCTCGCGCTTTGCGGTCACGGCAAGGTCCCCTCGTAGCCCCGCTGTCCGTCCAGCGCTTTCGGAAATGGGCTACACCAAAGCCACTGAAAAGCCGCTAACTTGCCGGGTTTTCCGAAAAACGGATCACTCGCAATGGGTATCAAAAATCTGCTTCTCGCCATGCTCATCGCCAGCTCAGGCGCTGCTCTCCCAAGCTTCGCGGCGGCCTCGGAGGCGACACCTGGCCAAGACGCGCCCCTGCCTCTCACTTCACAACAGGCACGAGAAATAACGGCGGCCGCTGAACGTGCAGCCATCGCCCGAGGCTACGCGATCGTGATCAGCATCATCGACAACCACGGTAACCTGAAGCACTTCCACCGCATGGACGGCACCAGCAGCGGCAGCATCCAGGTGGCACAACTCAAAGCGGCGACATCTGCCCGCTTTCCCTTGTCGACACGCTCGCTGAGCGAGCGCAGCAGCGCACACCCGGCCAACCCCTATGCATCCTTGCCGGGCTTCACCTTGCTGGAGGGCGGGCTGCCGATCCTGGACAGGAACGGCAAGCATATCGGCGGTATCGGCATCAGCGGTGCAACCCCAGAACTGGATGCGTACTTTGCCCAGGCTGCGCTCGACGGGCTGTAGCGATAAAGCGCCGGTGTAGTGCAGCGCAGGAAGATGCCCGCGCCACCTGCGCGGGCATCGGCGATGCATCAGCGGCTGAGCTGCTTGAGCCGCCGGGTCCAGCTGTAATCGGTAGGTTGCAGGTTATCGTCGCCCTCCGTGACGCCATCACGGTCGACGGCGTAGGAGAAAATCCCTGCCTTGTTACCTTGGGTCGGAACCCACTCCGCGTACTGGCGCGCCCTGCTGCCGTCGAAATCAGCAGCGGTATCGCCCCAGCGGGTTCCACGCTCCTCGTAGAACGAGAAGCCGACCATGAATTTCTCCGGTGCGAGGAAGCCGCAGAACAGTCTGTCGAAGTGTGCTTGCACTCGCTCCGGGCTCTGTCCGTAAGCCTGGAAAAGCAGGTAGTCCAGCGACGGCGCCAAGGCGCTCAGCAGCTCCATGTCACCCAATTCACTGGTGTCGTAGATGAACAGTTTGCCGCTCTGCTTCAAGCGCTCGGCCAGCAGCAGCGAGACGGCCTGCGCCTTGGCACGCTGGGTGGGCGTCAGTTTTTTTTCAAGGTCGATGTCCAGTCCGTCCAGTCCGGGGACGCAGAGGAAACGTTGCTGCAGATGGTTCGCGAGGTCCTGGTAACCTTGCGGCGAATCCGCAAAGTCCGGGTTGATCAGTTCATCGATGAACAACGTGCGCACGACCTTGATCTGCTTGGCGTGCAGGGCGGGAATCAAGTCGCTCTCCAGCTTTTCCCAGAACAGCGGCGACTCTTCGCCATTGGGAAACACGAAGGCGATATCCACCTCCTCGGGTAGATCCGCCATGGAACAGCAGTTGCCCTCCACCCCATTTACAGTGTCGCGCCAGGATCGGAAGTAGCAGCCCATCAAAGGTTGGTGATTTTGCGTCATGACCAGCTCCGTTCAGTACGGGTAAAGAGCCGCCATTCAAACGACCCCGCACGCGCCTGACAAAACTGAAGGGTTTCCACATTCATCCATGCCCCTTTACAGGAGCACCCCGCGACAAAAGATGGATCACGTATGAATGAGTGCCTCCAGGCACCTGGCAACCTCAACGCATTGCGCTGGTCTGCGCGTTACCTGAAGCCCTCGCGCAAATCGCCCTCGCGCGCGAGGAAGCGCCCTTCCCTTCTGCCGTTGGCCTGGCCGTCGCGGTAACTCAACACACCGTTGACCCGCACCCCGTCGATCCCTTCCGCCGCGCGCTGCGGGATCGCCACGTCGGCCGGGTAGCCGGGGGACAGGGTCATGCGGTACTCCTCGAAAGGGTCACGTCGAATGTTTTGTGAAAGTCATAAAACATTTCCGTTAAGCCTTTTCAAATGACGTGAAACTAATTTTCGTCATGAGGTAAGGGTTGTCGCACAGAGACATGGCGGGTCGTTATTTTTGAAATTAGCCCTGGCGGATTTTCATCCTCGACGCGTTGCGCGCGGCCATGGCAGGTTCAAACCGGGCCAGTCATCTGGCCCGGAGGCCATTCAGCCTCGGGGAATCAGCGCCCCCGGTTGTTGAATCACCCGGCTCGCCAGGCGGTGCCCCGCTTCTGCCGCTTGTTCCGGGCTGGCGCCACGCAGCCGACTGGCCAGATACGCCGCGCTGAACGAATCCCCGGCCGCCGTGGTGTCCACGACGCGCTCGACGCGCTGCGCCGGGACCTCGAACGAGGCACCGTCACAGCGAATCAGGCACGGCTCAGCGCCGCGCTTGAGGACCACTTCAGGCGTGCCGATTTGCGCATAGGCCGCGAACACCGCTGCGCAATCGGCAAACCCGAACAGGGCCTGCTCATCGTCCACCGTCAACAGTGCCAAATCGACATAGGGCAGCACCTCGCGGTACGCCGCCTGGGCCTGCTCCACCGTGCTCCACAAGCGCGGCCGGTAGTTGTTGTCGAAGACCACCCGCGCGCCCCGTTGTCGCGCCGCGATCAGCGTTTCAATGAGTTTGGTGCGCCCTGCCTCACCCAGCACCGCCAGGGTGATGCCGCTGAAATACAGCACGTCGTAAGCCACCAGCTCCGCCAGAATCGGGGCCGCCGCTGGCGTGGTGAAGCAATCGCGCACGGCGGCTTCGTTGCGCCAATAGAGAAAACGACGCTCTCCCGATGCATCGGTCTGGATGCAGTACAAACCGGGCAAGCGACCCGGTAAGCGCTGGACCATGCCCAGGCCGATGCCTTCGTCGGACCAGCGCTGGCACATGGCATCGCTGAAACTGTCATCGCCCAGCGCGGTGACGTAATCCACACTGGCGCCATCACCCATTTCACGTGACAGATAGACGGCCGTGTTCAGGGTATCGCCGCCAAAGCCCTGTTGCAGGCTGCCGTCAGCGCGCTGCTGCAACTCGATCATGCACTCGCCGATCAACGCGATACGCGCGATACCGGGGCCGAGCCTGCTGATGCTGTTCATGGTTGTGGATTCTCGATGGTTCTGCTGTTTCACAGGTGACGGAAGGGCTGCGGCCTCAGACCTCAGAAGCAGGTTTCCAGGCTTTCGATGACGTTCAACTGCTCATCCACCAGGCACCCGGTGCGCCACTTGTCGAAGGTCAGGCACGGGTGGGAGGTGCCGAACGAGATGATATCGCCGACCCGCAATTGCACCCCGGGCGCTACCGTCATGAATGCGTGCTGATCCATCACGGCCGTTACCGTGCAGGCACTGACATCGTCGCCAACCGCCGGCACCACACCGGACCGGTAGCGCAGCAATGGCATCGGCAGCCCGGCGTCATACGCCACGTCGCGCTTGCCCAGGGCGATCACCGCGAAGCCCGGCTCCGGCAAGGACTGCACATGGGCCCAGACCTCCAGCGCCGGACGCAGGCCCTCGTGCAGGTCGCTGCGGCGATCGAGCACACAGCATTGCGCTTGCTTGTAGATACCATGGTCATGCGCCACGTAGCTGCCGGGGCGCAGCACACTGAGGAAGCGCCCCGTGGCGTTCTGCGCTTCGAAGGACTCGGCGATCAGGTCATACCAGGCCGACCCCGACGCCGTGATGATCGGCTGGTCAAGGGCGAACGCCGCGCTGTCCTGCAGTTGCACGGCCAACTCCACCAGCGACGCGGCGAACGCACGAATGCCGCTGACCGCGTGGTCGCCGTGAATCACCCCTTCGTAGCCTTCGATGCCGGTCAAGGCCAGTCCCGGCTGCGCCTTGATCGCCTCGGCCAGCGCCAGCACTTCGGCTTCGCTGCGGCAACCGCAACGGCCACCGACCACGCCGTACTCGATCATGACGTTCAAGCGCAGACCGCGTGCAGCGAAGAACGCCCCAAGGTCGGCGACGTTGTCAGGGTGATCGACCATGCAGTGGAAGTCGAATGCAGGGTCGGCCAGCAACTCGGCGATCAGCGCCATATTCGGCGCCCCCACCAATTGGTTGGCCATCAGCACCCGGCGCACGCCATGGGCGTAGGCGGCGCGAGTCTGTACCGCGGTGGCCAGGGTGATGCCCCAGGCACCGGCGTCCAGTTGGCGACGGAACAACGCTGGCGTCATGCTGGTTTTGCCATGCGGCGCCAGCTCTGCGCCGCTGTCGCTGACGAACGACTGCATCCAACGGATATTGTGCTCCAGCGCTTCGCGGTGCAGCACCAGCGCCGGCAGGCTTACGTCGCGCACCAGGCTGGCGCCGGGTTGGCCTGCACCCTTTTCCACGGCGGCGATGTTCAAGGCAGAAGACATGCTCTCACTCCTCACGCGCAGCCGCTAACGGCCACGGTCATTCATTGATGCGACGGGCCAGGCTGTTGGCGCTTTCGATCAACACCCGGCGATAGTCGTTGTAGTTGTTCTTGGCATCGGCCCGCGGGGCGACGATGCACAGGGTCGCGATGGCCACGCCGTCACGGTCTTTGACCGGCGCGGCAAAGCAATGGGTAAAGGTGTCGGCAACACTGTCGAAGGAAAAGAAGCCGTCGATGCCAGCCTGGCGGATCTCCTTGAGGAATTGCTCCAGCGGCAGGCGCTCGCCATCGGGCAGGATGAAGTCGTCGTGGTCGATCAGGTCGACGATCGCCTGGTCGCTCAGGTGCGCCAGCAACAGCCGCCCGGAGGCGGTCCAGGGGATGGGGGCGTCTTCACCGATGTCCGAGGAAATGCGGAAGTGCCGCTCCCCTTCGCGCATCAGCGCAACGGTGTACTTGCGCCCGTTGAGCAGGCACATCTGTGCGGTTTCACGGGTTTGGCTGACGATTTCCTGCAACGCGTGATCGGCCTCGCGCGTCAGGTCGAAATGCCGCAGGTGGGCCTGCCCGAGAAAATACAGCTGACGACCGAGGTAGACATGGCCGTCCTTGCCCACTTGCTCCAGGATCCGGCGCTCGAGCAACGAGGCGACCAGTTCGTAGACCGTGGACTTCGGGCTGCCGATACCATTGGCGATGTCATTCGGCCGCAGGGGCTGGCCGACTTCCTTGAGGTAATCGAGGATATCGAACGCCCGGTCCAAGCCACGAGCCCGGCGTTTGATAGTGTCTTCGGTCATTTCAGTGTTCCCATGCTAGTTCGTAGGCGCTGGCGCAGGCTGCGCGTGCTTGCGATCGGCAAAAGATTGCAGCCTTCGACGGCGCCTACAAGCGCCGCCGCGCGTCAGCCCTTTTTCTTGTAGGCGATGCAATCGATCTCGACCTTGCAGTCGACCATCATGCTTGCCTGCACACAGGCCCGGGCCGGTGCATGCTCGGGCTTGAAGTACTCGGAAAAGACTTTGTTGAAGCTCCAGAAGTCCCGCGGATCTTCCAGCCATACGCCGGCGCGCACCACATCTTCGAGGCCATAGCCGGCTTCTTCGAGGATGGCGATCAAGTTGCGCATGGTCTGGTGGGTCTGCTCGACGATGCCGCCGACGATGATTTCGCCATCCACCGCAGGCACCTGGCCTGACACGTGCAGCCAGCCATCGGCCTCGACCGCGCGGGCGAAAGGACGGGGCTGGCCGCCACCGGCGATGCTACCCGTGCCATAACGAGTAATGCTCATGGGTGTTTCTCCTGGTTGCAAATTGACTGTTAAAAGCGGGTGCTTTTGAGAAATTCCGCCAAGCGCGGAGACTGCGGGCGCTCGAAAAGATCTTTGGGAGGCCCCTGCTCTTCGATACGCCCCTGGTTCATGAAAACGATGGTGTCCGAGACTTCAAAGGCAAAGCGCATCTCGTGGGTCACCAGCAACATGGTCATGCCGTCCTCGGCCAGCCCTTTGATGACGCTCAACACTTCGCCCACCAGCTCCGGGTCGAGGGCCGAGGTGACTTCGTCGAACAGCATCAGGCTCGGCTTCATCGCAATCGCCCGGGCGATCGCCACGCGCTGTTGCTGCCCGCCAGAGAGCTGGCCGGGAAAATGATCGCGGCGCGCCAGCAGGCCTACGCGCTCCAGCCATTTTTCCGCCAGCACCACGGCCTCGTCCTTGTGCAGCTTTTTCACCTTGAGCAGCCCCAGGGTGACGTTCTGCAAAGCGGTCAGGTGCGGAAACAGGTTGAACTGCTGGAACGCCATGCCGGTCATGGCCCGATGCCGGGCGATGACGTTTTCCGAGTGGCGCACGCGCTTGCCGTTGACCTCGTGGTATCCGATGGACTCACCCTCGAGCAGGATCCGCCCGCCCTGGAACTCTTCGAGCATGTTCACGCAGCGCAACAGCGTGGTCTTGCCCGAGCCGCTGGAGCCAATCAGCGTGACCACGTTGCCGCGCTGCATCGTCAGGTCGACGCCCTTGAGCACTTCGAGCTGACCGTACTGTTTGTGCAGGCCGCGAATCTCGAGCAGGGCCTGGCTGGTGTTCTGGGTAGAAGCTGCAACGTGAGTCATGGCAAGGCCACCCGCTTTTCAATATGCCGGCCGAGTAATTCGATGGCGTAGTTGATGATGAAAAAGAGAAAACCGGCGAACAGGTAGAACTCCAGGGTCATGAAGGTCCGGGCGATGATCTGCTGGGTACTCAGCAGCAACTCGGCCACACCGATCACCGAGAGCAAGGTCGAGGCCTTGACTATTTCGGTCGATGAGTTGACCCAGGTCGGCAACATCTGCCGCATGGCCTGAGGCAACAACACGTAGCCCAGCGCCTGATAGAACGTCAGACCGATGGCCTTGCTCGCTTCCATCTGCCCACGTGGCAGCGCTTGCAACGCACCGCGCACGATCTCGGCGACGTGAGAGCCGCAGAACAGCGTCAGCCCCAGCACCCCGGCCTGGAACGCGTTGATCTGCCAACCCAGCGCCGGCGCCATGTAGAAACAGGCCAGCACCAGCACGAACACCGGCGTGCCGCGAATCAGGTCGACGTAGAAACGAAACGGTGCGCGCGCCCAGAACCTGCCGTAGGTCAGCACCAGCCCGGCAACGACACCGATCAGGGTGCCGAGCAAAATCGCCAGGATGGAACACTGCACACTGGTCAGAAAGCCTGACCACAGGGCTTCGCGGGCGCTCCACAATTCATGCAACCAGCTTGGGGACTCGTACATGAGGGCCCTCCTATCGACGAATCGCCAGACGCTGCTCGAGGTAACGCAGCAGCAGGGCGATGAGGTAGCAGGCCGCGACATAGAGCGCTGTGGTCACCAGCCAGGTTTCAATCACCCGGTAGCTCTCGACATTGATCTTGCGCGCGTAATAGGTCAGCTCAGGCACGGCGATCGCCGCCGCCAGCGAGGTGTCCTTGAACAGCGAAATGAAGTTGTTCGACAAGGCAGGCAGCACGTTGCGCAACATCACTGGCACCGTGATGTACGCCTTGATCTGCCACTCGCCGAGGCCAATGGCCAGCCCCGCCTCGCGCAGGCCCTTGGGAATGCTCAGCAGACCGCCACGAAACACTTCGGTCAGGTACGCCCCGGCATACAGCGACAGGGTGATGATGAACGAGGGAATCTTGTCCAGGCGGATCCCCAACCCTGGCAGCGCAAAGTAGATCAACAGGATCAGCACGAGAATCGGCGTGTTGCGGATCACCGTCACGTACACCGATGCCAACACCCGCAATGCGCGGTGCTTCGAGAGCAAGGCAAACGCCATCAACAGGCCGATCACGCAGCCGATGGCGATCGACACCAGCGCCAGCTCGAGCCCCAGACCGAGCCCCGCCAGCAAGGTGTCGAAATCGCGCCACACGGCAGCAAAGTTCAACTGATAGTTCATGGTCAGCAGTACCTGGAGCGGGGTGCGACAGAGGCGCCCCGCTCTTGCGGAGTCATTTGAATTCGACGGGGAAACCAATGGCCGGGCTAGGCAGCTCGACACCAAACCACTGCTTGAACGACGCTGCGTAGGTCGGGAATTCGACACCGGTCATGGCTTCGTGCAGGACGGTATTGACGAAATTCAGCCAGTCCTGGTCGCCGCGCTTGACTGCACAGGCGTAGGTCTGCGGGCTCCAGGCATAGGCCGGGCTGCGATAGCGACCGGGGTTCTGCACCATCAGGTACTTGACCGACGACTGGTCGGTGGCAGCGGTGTCGGCCCGACCGGAGTTCACGGCCTGGTACATCAGGTCAACGCTGTCGTATTGGTCGACCTTGGCCTTGGGCAGCGCCTGGTGCACCAGCTCCTCGGCGTAGACGTTCTGCAGCACCGCCACGGTGACGCTGTCACCCGCCGCCTTCAGATCTTCGATCTCCTTGTACTTGCTGTTGGCCGGCAGCAGCAGGCCGACGCCTTCGCGGTAATACGGCAGAGTGAATGCCACTTGCTGCGCGCGGCTGGCGGTGACGGTGATGAACTGGCAGCTCATGTCGACCTTGTCGGTCAACAGATTGGGAATCCGGGCGTCAGACGACTGCACCACGAACTCGACCTTCTCCGGGTCATTGAACAGCCCCTTGGCGACCATCCGCCCGATGTCGATATCGAAACCCTGCAACTTGCCATCCGCGCCCTGGAAGTGCCATGGCGCGTTGGTGCTGCCTGTGCCCACGATGAGGTGGCCACGCTTCAACACGCTGTCGAGCTTGCTGTCCGCCGCCTGGGCAATGCCCGCGAGCGAAGCTGAAGCCGCAAAGAGAAAAGCACACGCTGTAAACAAGGAAAGTCGACGCTGCATGACGGGCACTCCCAGATATTGTTTATTCCGCTATACCGGAACGTTGTTTGCAACAACGGAATAGACGGCAGAAAGTGTGCCACAGCCGAGAAGGGAAATCCCACAGCCATTCGAATATGAGTTGAATCAACAGGATGCGTGCTGGCGCGAGCGCAGCATCAAGACGAGCACAGCGAGGGCAGTGCTACCAATGACCACATTGGGTGCGTAACGCCCCACATGAGGGCGGCAGAAGAGTGGGCAAAGGAAACCAGGCGCATGCCGCGCGAAAATGAAAAACCCCCGCAAGGCGGGGGTTTCAGGTGACAGCTTTACACGTAAAGGCTCAGTTACGACTCAGAACGGAATATCGTCATCGAAGCTGTCGAAATCAGCGGCAGGCTGCGGAGCTGGCTGCTGCGGCGCTGGACGCTGTTGCGCCTGCTGCGGACGCGGCGCCTGCTGGCGTGGTGCCTGGTTGTACTGTTGCTGCTGGCCACCACCCTGGTTGTAGTTGCCGCCACCCTGGTTGTACTGATCACCGCCCTGCCCCTGCGGACGACCGCCGAGCAGCTGCATGGTGCCCTGCATGTCGACGATGATCTCGGTGGTGTAGCGCTTGATGCCGTCCTTTTCCCACTCGCGGGTCTGCAGCTTGCCCTCGATGTAGCACTGCGAACCCTTGCGCAGGTACTCGCCAGCGATCTCGGCAACCTTGCCGAACAGCGAGACACGGTGCCATTCGGTGCGCTCGACCTTCTGCCCCGACTGCTTGTCGGTCCACTGCTCGCTGGTGGCCAGGCTCAGGTTGGTCACGGCGTTACCGTTGGGCAGGTAGCGGACTTCGGGATCCTGGCCGCAAGTACCAACCAGAATGACTTTGTTAACCCCACGGGCCATAACGTTCTCCTAGGCTTCGCACGCCGTCGGGGCTGGGTTCACCAGACGCTCGAGGGTCGCACGGTCCAAAATTTTCGTATCCAGTTTGATATAGATGGCGGCTTCTTCTGCCACCACCACGGCGTCGGTCACACCCGGCACAGCCATCAGGCGCTCGGTCAATCCGGCTTCCCGAACCGCCTCCGGTGTCAGCGGCATGCGCAGGCTGGTGACGTACGGCGGTTCGTTCATGCCCAGGGCAGATACCAGCCAGATACCACACAGTACAGCACATCCCAGGAACACCATGCCCAGGCCACCGTGCTGGTACAACCAGCCACCGATGATTCCTCCCAGCGCGGCACCCAGGAACTGGCTCGTGGAGTAGACCCCCATGGCCGTTCCCTTGCCGCCGGCGGGCGACACCTTGCTGACCAGCGAAGGCAAGGATGCCTCCAGCAGGTTGAAGGCGGTAAAGAATATCACGGTGCCGGTCACCAGTCCGCGCAAGTTGTCAGCCCATTGCCAGAAGAACACCTCGATCAGCAGCAGCACAATGACCGCACCAACCAACACGCGTTTCATCTTGCGCTTCTTTTCGCCGTAGATGATGAACGGCACCATTGCAAAAAATGAGATGAGCAACGCGGTCAGGTATACCCACCAGTGCTCTTCCTTGGGCAGGCCGCCACGCTCGACGAACGCCAGCGGCAATGCCACGAAGCTCGCCATGAGGATCGCATGGAGGATGAAAATGCTCAGGTCCAGGCGCAGAAGGTCCGGATTACGCAGGGTCGGGCCGAGCGCCTGGCGTGCGACACCAGACTCGCGGTGCTGCAGCGCACTGTGCGCACTGGGCACGACGAAGGCGATCAGGGCGATGCCGACCACGGCAAGTCCTGCAGTGGCGAGGAACAATCCCGACAACCCGAAGGCGCTTGTCAGCAGCGGCCCTATCACCATCGCCACCGCGAACGACAGGCCGATGCTCATGCCGATCATGGCCATGGCCTTGGTGCGATGCTGCTCACGGGTGAGGTCGGAGAGCAAGGCCATGACCGCTGCGGAAATCGCCCCCGCGCCCTGCAGGATGCGTCCGGCGATCACGCCCCAGATCGAATCGGCCTGGGCCGCCAGCAAGCTGCCAAGGGCGAAGATCACCAGGCCCAGGTAGATCACCGGACGGCGACCGATGCGGTCGGAAATCACCCCGAACGGAATCTGCAGCACGGCTTGCGTCAGGCCGTAGGCGCCAATGGCCAGGCCGATCAGCGCGGGCGTGGCACCGGCGAGGTCCATGCCATAGGTGGCCAGCACAGGCAGGACCATGAACATGCCCAGCATACGAAAGGCAAAGACCAGGGCAAGGCCGCCTGCGGCGCGGGTTTCGCTGCCACTCATGCGCTCGTTGTGGGTGTCGTGCATGGATAAACCTCGTGTGAACCGGCGGCGATTCTATCAGTCCGACGGCTAGACGGCATCTACGCGACGCTTTGCCGCGTAGTGGCAGCGCGCCGTATACTTCCTTGTTTATGCCCGCCAAGCGAGGCCGTAGTGGACAAGATCCTGATCCGTGGGGCACGTACCCACAACCTGAAGAACATCGACCTGACCCTGCCCCGGGACAAACTGATCGTGATCACCGGTCTGTCCGGTTCCGGCAAGTCGTCCCTGGCCTTCGACACACTCTACGCCGAAGGCCAACGCCGCTATGTGGAGTCGCTGTCGGCCTATGCCCGGCAATTTTTGTCGATGATGGAAAAGCCCGATGTCGACACCATCGAAGGCCTGTCACCGGCGATCTCCATCGAGCAGAAGTCGACCTCGCACAACCCGCGTTCGACCGTTGGCACCATCACCGAAATCTACGATTACCTGCGCCTGCTCTATGCCCGCGTCGGTACGCCACGCTGCCCGGACCACGACATTCCGCTGGAAGCGCAAACGATCAGCCAGATGGTCGACCTGGTGCTCGAGCAACCCGAAGGCAGCAAGCTGATGCTGCTGGCACCCGTGGTGCGCGAGCGCAAGGGTGAGCACCTGGCGGTGTTCGATGAGCTGCGCGCCCAGGGCTTCGTTCGTGCGCGGGTCAACGGCAAGTTGTACGAACTCGACGAGTTGCCCAAGCTCGACAAGCAGAGGAAGCACAGCATCGATGTGGTGGTCGATCGCTTCAAGGTGCGCAACGACCTTCAGCAGCGCCTGGCCGAATCCTTCGAGACCGCCCTCAAGCTGGCCGACGGTATCGCCCTGGTGGCGCAGATGGATGACGAAAGCGCCGAGGACATGATCTTCTCCGCGCGCTTCGCCTGCCCAGTCTGCGGCCATGCGATCAGCGAGCTCGAACCCAAGCTGTTCTCCTTCAACAACCCGGCTGGCGCCTGCCCGACCTGCGACGGCCTGGGCGTGAAGCAATACTTCGACACCAAGCGCCTGGTCAACAACGAGCTGACCCTGGCCGAAGGCGCGATCCGTGGCTGGGACCGACGCAACGTCTACTACTTCCAGATGCTCGGCTCGCTGGCGGCGCATTACGGCTTCAGCCTCGACGAGCCGTTCGGCCAGCTCTCGACCGATCACCAGAAGGTGATCCTGCAGGGCAGCGGCAAGCAAAGCGTCGACTTCAAGTACCTCAACGACCGCGGCGACATCGTCAAGCGCTCGCACCCCTTCGAAGGCATCGTGCCGAACCTGGAGCGGCGCTACCGCGAGACGGAGTCGGCGACTGTGCGCGAGGAGCTGGCCAAGTTCCTTGGCACCCAACCGTGCCCGGACTGCCGCGGCACCCGTCTGCGCCGCGAAGCACGCCATGTATGGGTGGGCGAAAAAACCCTGCCGGCCGTGACCAACCTGCCGATCGGCGATGCCAGCGAGTACTTCGCCACCCTGACGCTGAGCGGTCGGCGCGGAGAGATTGCAGCGAAGATCCTCAAGGAAATCTGCGAGCGCCTGCAGTTCCTGGTCAACGTCGGCCTGGACTACCTCACCCTCGACCGCAGCGCCGAAACCCTTTCGGGCGGCGAGGCCCAGCGGATCCGTCTGGCCAGCCAGATTGGCGCCGGCCTGGTGGGGGTGATGTACATCCTCGACGAGCCGTCGATCGGCCTGCACCAACGTGACAACGACCGCTTGCTGGCCACCCTCAACCACCTGCGCGACCTGGGCAACACGGTGATCGTGGTAGAGCACGACGAGGACGCCATTCGCCTGGCCGACTATGTCGTCGACATCGGCCCGGGCGCCGGGGTGCATGGTGGACAGATCGTCGCCGAAGGCTCGCCGCAGGAAGTCATGGCGCACCCCGACTCGGTGACCGGCATGTACCTGTCAGGCCGCAAGAAGATCGCCGTGCCGGCCAAACGCACGCCTCGCAACAAGAAGCTGTCGCTCAAGCTCAAGGGCGCGCGCGGCAACAACCTGCAGAACGTCGACCTTGAAGTGCCGATCGGCCTGCTGACCTGCGTCACCGGTGTGTCCGGCTCGGGCAAATCGACACTGATCAACAACACCCTGTTCCCCTTGGCCGCCACCGCGCTCAATGGTGCCAGCAGCCTGGAAGCAGCAGCGCACACCAGCATGGACGGCCTGCAACACCTGGACAAGGTAGTCGACATCGACCAGAGCCCGATCGGCCGCACACCGCGCTCGAACCCGGCCACCTACACCGGGATCTTCACTCCGATCCGCGAACTGTTCGCTGGCGTGCCCGAGTCGCGCTCGCGAGGTTATGGCCCGGGGCGCTTCTCGTTCAACGTCAAGGGCGGGCGCTGCGAAGCGTGCCAGGGCGATGGCCTGATCAAGGTGGAAATGCACTTCCTGCCGGATATCTACGTGCCGTGTGATGTGTGCAAGAGCAAGCGCTACAACCGCGAAACCCTGGAGATCAAGTACAAGGGCAAGAACATCCACGAGGTCCTGGAAATGACCATCGAGGACGCCCGCGAGTTCTTCGACGCGGTCCCGGCGTTGGCGCGCAAGCTGCAGACGCTGATGGACGTGGGCCTTTCGTACATCAAGCTGGGGCAATCGGCGACGACGCTTTCGGGCGGCGAGGCGCAGCGGGTGAAGCTGTCGCGCGAGCTGTCCAAGCGCGATACCGGCAAGACCCTCTACATCCTGGATGAGCCAACCACCGGCCTGCACTTCGCCGACATCCAGCAACTGCTGGACGTGCTGCATCGCCTGCGCGACCACGGCAACACGGTGGTGGTGATCGAGCACAACCTGGACGTGATCAAGACCGCCGACTGGCTGGTGGACCTGGGGCCGGAAGGTGGCTCGAAGGGAGGCCAGATCATTGCCAGCGGCACGCCCGAGGAACTGGCCAAGATGAAGCAGTCGTATACCGGGCATTACCTCAAGCCCTTGCTGGAACGCGATCGGGCCTGACGAAAAAAGCCCCTGACATGCAAATGCCAGGGGCTTTTCTCTATATGCGTGCCCTCTGCAGGGACGTTACATCTGCGATTGCAGGTAGTTCTGCAGCCCGATGGATTTGATCAGGCCCTGCTGCTTCTCCAGCCAGTAGGTGTGATCTTCCTCGGTGTCGGCCAGTTGCGCGCGCAGGATATCGCGGCTGATGTAGTCCTTGTGCAGCTCGCACAACTCGATGCCTTTGCACAATGCGGCGCGGACCTTGTACTCAAGGCGCAGGTCGGCAGCAATCATGTCCGGCACGGTGGTGCCCACGTCGAGGTCATCCGGGCGCATGCGCGGGGTGCCTTCGAGCATGAGAATGCGGCGAATCAGGGCATCGGCGTGCTGCGCCTCTTCTTCCATCTCGTGGTTGATACGTTCGTAGAGCTTGGCCAGGCCCCAGTCTTCGTACATGCGCGAGTGGATGAAGTATTGGTCACGTGCCGCCAGTTCGCCCGTCAGCAACGTGTTGAGGTAATCGATTACGTCCGGGTGACCTTGCATCGCCCTGATTCTCCCTGAGTGAAAGCTTGATAGGGAGATAGTGTGAACCATGATTTCTTCAAGGTCACTGAAAAATGCGCAATTTGTGTGAAAAAAGCGGGCAAACCGTAGTGATTTTCATTGAAAAACCGCCCAAATGAGGGCGGTTCTCCTTATCACTTCGACTTAGGCGAGCTTGATGCCCAAGGCCTTGGCAATCCCCTCGCCGTAAGCGGGATCTGCCTTGAAGAAGTGCTGCAACTGACGCTGCACCACATCGTCGCTGACGCCTTTCAGGGTGCCGGCAATGTTGTCGATCAACAGCGCTTGCTGCTCGGCGTTCATCAGGCGGAACAGCGCACCAGCGTGGCTGTAGTAGTCATTGTCTTCGCGGTGGTCGTAACGATCCGCCGCCCCCTTGAGGGCCAGCGCAGGCTCGGCGTGACGGGGCGACTGCTTGGGCGCATCGGCGTAGCTGTTCGGCTCGTAGTTCGGAGCGCTGCCGTAGCTGCCCATGGTCATCGCACCATCGCGTTGGTAGCTGTGCACCGGGCTACGTGGCGCGTTCACCGGCAAATGCTGGTGGTTGGTGCCAATGCGGTAGCGGTGAGCATCGGCGTAGGCAAATACGCGCCCCTGCAGCATGCGGTCTGGAGACAGGCCAACACCTGGCACCATATTGCTCGGCCCGAACGCGGCCTGCTCGACTTCGGCGAAGTAGTTGAGCGGGTTGCGATTGAGTTCAAGCACACCCACCTCGATCAGCGGGTAGTCCTTCTGCGACCAGGTCTTGGTGACGTCGAAGGGATTTTCGGCGCGGTTGGCTGCCTCTTCTTCACTCATCACCTGGATGCAGACGGTCCAGCGTGGGTAGTCGCCGCGATCGATCGCTTCGAACAGGTCACGTTGTGCGTAATCCGGATCGGTACCGGCGATACGTGCCGCATCGGCCGGGGCCAGATTCTTGATGCCTTGCTGGGTCTTGAAGTGCCACTTGACCCAGGTACGCTGGCCATCCGCACTCAGCAGACTGTAGGTATGGCTGCCGAAACCGTGCATGTGGCGGTAGCCGTCCGGAATACCACGGTCAGAGAACAGGATGGTGACCTGGTGCAGCGCCTCGGGCGAATGCGACCAGAAGTCCCACATCATTCGGGCGTTCTTCAGGTTGGTCTGCGGGTGACGCTTCTGGGTGTGGATAAAGTCCGGGAACTTCAGCGGGTCGCGAATGAAGAACACGGGCGTGTTGTTGCCGACGATGTCCCAGTTACCTTCCTCGGTGTAAAACTTGACGGCAAAACCGCGCGGGTCACGCTCGGTGTCGGCCGAACCACGCTCGCCGCCGACCGTGGAGAAGCGCAGGAAGGTTTCGGTCTGCTTGCCAATGCTCTCGAACAGGCGGGCGCTGGTGTATTGGGTGATGTCTCGAGTAACGGTGAAGGTGCCGTAAGCGCCCGAGCCCTTGGCGTGCACGCGGCGCTCAGGGATGTTCTCGCGGTTGAAGTGGGCCAGCTTCTCGATCAGATGGAAGTCGTCGAGCAGCAACGGGCCGCGCGGGCCTGCCGAACGGGAATTCTGGTTATCGGCTACAGGTGCACCGCTGGCGGTAGTAAGAATCTTGCTCATGGGCTCTCCTTATCGGTCTCGAAACGCCGGCTAATCGGCTTGAGAGCAAGTATGGATGGGCAACATGACAAGATCTAATTTATAGATACGCTTATATCGATAGTTTTTTACAATTCATGTAAACACAAAAAACCGGGCACTAGGCCCGGTTTCTTGTAGCAGACGGAACGTCTTACTCGGCAGCTTCTACAGCACCACCGACCGGACGATCAACCAGCTCGACGTACGCCATAGGCGCGTTGTCGCCAGCGCGGAAACCGCACTTCAGGATGCGCAGGTAGCCGCCCTGACGGGTGGCGTAACGCTTGCCCAGGTCGTTGAACAGCTTGCCAACAGCGGATTTCGAACGGGTACGGTCGAAAGCCAGACGACGGTTGGCGACGCTATCTTCCTTGGCCAGGGTGATCAGCGGCTCGGCAACGCGGCGCAGTTCCTTGGCTTTCGGCAGGGTGGTTTTGATCAGCTCGTGCTCGATCAACGACACTGCCATGTTCTGGAACATAGCCTTGCGGTGAGAGCTGGTACGGCTCAGGTGACGTCCACTTTTACGATGACGCATGATTCATTCCTTACCAAACACTACGTTCGGTGATTACGACGATCAGGCAGTCGCCTTGTCGTCTTTCTTAAGACTTGCAGGCGGCCAGTTGTCGAGGCGCATGCCGAGAGACAGACCACGGGAGGCCAGGACGTCCTTGATTTCAGTCAGGGACTTCTTGCCCAGGTTAGGAGTCTTCAACAGCTCTACTTCGGTACGCTGAATCAGGTCGCCGATGTAGTAGATGTTCTCCGCCTTGAGGCAGTTGGCCGAACGTACAGTCAGTTCCAGGTCGTCAACCGGGCGCAGCAGGATCGGATCGATCTCGTCTTCCTGCTCGACCACGACCGGCTCGCTGTCACCTTTGAGGTCGACGAACGCGGCCAGCTGCTGTTGCAGGATGGTCGCGGCACGACGAATGGCCTCTTCAGGGTCCAGGGTGCCGTTGGTTTCCAGATCGATGACCAGCTTGTCCAGGTTGGTACGCTGTTCAACACGGGCGTTCTCGACCACGTAGGCGATACGACGCACCGGGCTGAACGAAGCGTCCAGCTGAAGACGGCCAATGCTGCGGCTTTCATCTTCGTCAGTCTGACGGGAATCGGCCGGCTCGTAACCGCGACCACGAGCTACGGTGAGCTTCATGTTCAGGGCGCCGTTGGACGCCAGGTTCGCGATTACGTGATCGGGATTGACGATCTCGACATCGTGATCCAGCTGAATATCGGCAGCGGTAACCACCCCCGAACCCTTTTTCGACAAGGTCAGCGTAACTTCGTCACGACCGTGCAGCTTGATCGCCAGGCCTTTGAGGTTCAACAGGATTTCAATGACGTCTTCCTGTACACCTTCGATCGCGGAGTACTCATGGAGTACGCCATCGATCTCGGCCTCGACTACTGCACAGCCAGGCATGGAGGACAACAGGATGCGACGCAGCGCGTTGCCCAGGGTATGGCCGAAACCACGCTCGAGAGGCTCGAGCGTGATCTTGGCGCGGGTTGGACTGACTACCTGTACGTCGATGTGACGGGGAGTCAGGAACTCATTTACCGAAATCTGCATGGATGCACCTATTTTCTAGCCCTTACTTGGAGTAGAGCTCGACAATCAGGTTTTCGTTGATGTCGGCGGACAGATCGCTGCGAGCAGGAACGTTCTTGAAAACGCCCGACTTTTTAGCGGAATCAACGTCTACCCACTCAACGCGGCCACGCTGGGCGCACAGTTCAAGGGCTTGAACAATGCGCAGCTGGTTCAGCGACTTCTCACGAACCGCGACCACGTCACCCGGACGAACTTGGTAGGATGGAATGTTTACGGTCTTGCCGTTGACGCTGATCGCTTTGTGCGAAACCAGCTGACGGGATTCGGAACGAGTCGAACCGAAGCCCATACGGTAAACGACGTTGTCCAGGCGGCATTCCAGCAGTTGCAGCAGGTTCTCACCAGTAGCGCCTTTTTTCGAGGCTGCGACTTGGTAGTAACCGCGGAACTGGCGCTCCAGGACACCGTAGATACGGCGGACTTTTTGTTTCTCGCGCAGCTGGGTACCGTAGTCGGACTGACGGCCACGGCGCTGGCCGTGGATACCTGGGGCTGCTTCGATGTTGCACTTCGATTCCAGAGCGCGAACGCCGCTCTTCAGGAACAGGTCAGTGCCTTCACGGCGAGACAGTTTGCATTTTGGACCAATGTAACGTGCCATTTATCTGTCTCCTGATTACACGCGACGCTTCTTCGGCGGACGGCACCCGTTATGCGGGATTGGCGTCACGTCGGTGATGCTGGCGATCTTGTAGCCGCAGCTGTTCAGTGCACGAACGGCGGACTCACGACCTGGACCTGGACCCTTGACGTTGACGTCGAGGTTCTTCAGACCGTATTCCAGCGCAGCTTGACCAGCACGCTCAGCAGCGATCTGGGCTGCGAACGGGGTGGATTTGCGCGAACCACGGAAACCCGAACCACCGGAGGTCGCCCAGGACAAAGCATTGCCCTGACGGTCGGTGATGGTCACGATGGTGTTGTTGAAAGACGCATGGATGTGGGCGATGCCATCAACCACTGTCTTTTTGACTTTTTTACGAGGACGAGCAGCAGGTTTTGCCATGTCTATATTCCTGGGCGATTACTTGCGGATCGGCTTACGCGGGCCCTTACGGGTGCGTGCGTTGGTCTTGGTGCGCTGACCGCGAACCGGCAGACCTTTACGATGACGCAGGCCGCGGTAGCAACCCAGGTCCATCAAGCGCTTGATCTTCATGTTGATGTCACGACGCAGGTCACCTTCGGTGGTGAACTTCGCAACTTCGCCACGCAGGGTTTCGATTTGCTCGTCGCTCAGATCCTTGATCTTAGCGGCTGGATTTACACCAGCGTCTGCACAGATTTTCTGTGCAGTTGTGCGACCGACACCATAGATGTAGGTCAGCGAGATAACAGTATGCTTGTTATCTGGAATGTTGACGCCTGCAATACGGGCCATTCAGTGGGACTCCAATTGACAGCTACCTACGCCCCGGAAGCCAAGAAATAGGGCGCGAGATAATATCGCTGTAGAAACGAATAATCAACCCAGCAGCACACTAGCTGCTGGGTTTGAAGCGCAGATCACACTCAGCCTTGGCGCTGCTTGTGACGCGGTTCCGCGCTGCAGATCACGCGCACGATACCTTCGCGACGAATGATCTTGCAGTTGCGGCACAGCTTTTTCACCGATGCACGAACTTTCATTACCGACTCCTCGAACCTTAGGGGTCTATCAGCGCAGCAGGCCGCTGCCACCGTAGCCTTTCAGGTTGGCTTTCTTCATCAGGGATTCGTACTGGTGCGAAACGAGGTGCGATTGTACTTGGGACATGAAGTCCATCACAACCACTACCACAATCAGCAACGAGGTCCCGCCAAGGTAGAACGGCACGTTTGCTGCCACCACCAGGAACTGGGGCAGAAGGCAGACGGCCATCATGTAAAGAGCACCGAACATGGTCAGACGAGTCAGAACGCCATCAATGTAGCGCGCCGACTGCTCACCAGGACGGATACCCGGAATAAAGGCACCGGACTTCTTCAGGTTTTCCGCTACGTCTTTCGGGTTGAACATCAACGCTGTGTAGAAGAAGCAGAAGAAGATGATCCCTGCACTAAACAGCAGAATGTTCAACGGCTGACCAGGAGCGATCGACTGCGAGATGTCCTGCAGCCAGCCCATACCTTCGGACTGACCGAACCAGGCACCCAGCGAAGCCGGGAACAGCAAGATGCTGCTCGCGAAAATGGCAGGAATGACGCCCGCCATGTTCACTTTCAGCGGCAAGTGGCTGGTCTGCGCAGCGAAGACCTTGCGGCCCTGCTGACGCTTGGCGTAGTGAACGGCGATACGACGCTGACCACGCTCAATGAACACCACGAAACCGATAATCGCTACTGCAAGCAAACCGATAGCGACCAGGGCGAAGATGTTGATATCGCCTGTGCGCGCAGACTCGAAAGACTGCCCGATTGCTCTCGGAAGACCGGCAACGATACCTGCGAAGATCAACATCGAGATACCGTTGCCCACACCGCGCTCGGTGATCTGCTCGCCGAGCCACATCATGAACATTGCGCCAGCCACGAAAGTGGAGACGGCAACGACATGGAAGCCCAGGCCTGCAGAAAACGCCACGCCCTGGTTGGCCAGGCCAATGGACATGCCAATGGCTTGAACCAGCGCCAGGATAACGGTGCCGTAGCGGGTGTACTGGCTGATCTTGCGACGGCCAGCTTCACCTTCCTTCTTCAACTGCTCCAGTTGAGGGCTGACTGCGGTCATGAGCTGCATGATGATCGATGCCGAGATGTACGGCATGATCCCCAGTGCAAAGATGCTCATGCGCTCCAGCGCACCACCGGAAAACATGTTGAACAAGCTAAGAATGGTCCCCTCATTCTGTCGAAACAGATCCGCCAGACGGTCTGGATTGATGCCAGGCACCGGGATATGTGCGCCGATCCGATAGACGATGATCGCCATGAACAGAAAGCGCAGACGAGCCCAGAGTTCCGACATCCCGCCCTTACCGAGCGAAGAGAGAGCACCTTGCTTAGCCATTTATTCCTCGAACTTGCCGCCAGCTGCTTCGATAGCCGCACGCGCACCTTTGGTGACGGCGATGCCCTTGATAGTGACTGCGCGAGTGACTTCGCCGGACAGCATGATTTTCACACGCTGTACATGCTGGCCAATCACGTTGGCGTCTTTCAGGGACTGTACGGAGATCACGTCGCCTTCCACCTTGGCCAGCTCGGACAGACGCACTTCAGCGCGGTCCATGGCTTTCAGGGAAACGAAGCCGAACTTCGGCAGACGACGGTGCAGCGGCTGTTGACCGCCTTCGAAGCCCGGAGCGATGGTGCCACCGGAACGGGAGGTCTGACCTTTGTGACCGCGGCCACCAGTCTTGCCCAAACCGCTACCGATACCACGACCCGGACGATGCTTCTCGCGACGGGAACCCGGCGCTGGACTCAGATCATTGAGTTTCATCGATTAACCCTCGACGCGCAGCATGTAGTAAGCCTTGTTGATCATCCCGCGATTCTCGGGAGTATCCTGGACTTCTACAGTGTGACCGATGCGACGCAGACCCAGGCCTTTAACGCACAGGATGTGGTTAGGCAGACGGCCGGCGGTGCTCTTGATCAGCGTTACTTTTACGGTTGCCATGATCAGAAGATCTCCTCAACACTCTTGCCGCGCTTGGCAGCAATGGACTCAGGAGATTGCATGGCTTTCAGACCCTTGAAGGTGGCGTAAACCACGTTCACTGGGTTGGTCGAACCGTAGCACTTGGCCAGAACGTTCTGGACACCAGCAACTTCCAGGACAGCACGCATTGCGCCGCCGGCGATGATACCGGTACCTTCCGAAGCAGGCTGCATGTAAACCTTCGAGGCGCCGTGGGCAGCCTTGGTGGCGTACTGCAGGGTGGTGCCCTTCAGGTCAACCTGGATCATGTTGCGACGGGCAGCTTCCATGGCTTTCTGGATCGCGGCAGGTACTTCGCGCGATTTGCCACGGCCGAAGCCGACGCGACCTTTGCCATCACCTACCACGGTCAGCGCGGTGAAGGTGAAGATACGGCCGCCTTTAACGGTTTTAGCAACGCGGTTAACTTGAACCAGCTTCTCGATGTAGCCTTCGTCGCGCTTTTGATCGTTATTTGCCATAACTTAGAACTCCAGTCCGCCTTCACGAGCAGCATCGGCCAGCGCCTTGACGCGACCATGGTACTTGAAGCCGGAACGGTCAAAGGCAACTTGAGATACACCGGCGGCTTTCGCACGCTCAGCTACCAGCTTGCCAACCTTAGTGGCCGCGTCGATGTTGCCGGTGGCGCCATCACGCAGTTCTTTGTCCAAGGTCGAGGCGCTTGCCAGAACCTTGCTGCCGTCGGCCGAAATGACCTGGGCATAGATGTGCTGCGAGGAGCGGAACACGCACAGACGCACGGCTTCGAGCTCGTGCATTTTCAGGCGTGCTTTGCGAGCGCGACGCAGTCGAATAACTTTTTTGTCGGTCATTTGCTAGGCCCTACTTCTTCTTGGCTTCTTTACGACGGACTACTTCGTCCGCGTAACGCACACCCTTGCCTTTGTAAGGCTCTGGCGGACGGAAATCGCGGATTTCAGCGGCCACCTGACCCACCAGCTGCTTGTCGATACCCTTGATCAGGATGTCGGTCTGGCTTGGGGTTTCAGCGGTGATACCGGCTGGCAGTTCGTAGTCCACTGGATGCGAGAAGCCCAGAGCCAGGTTCAGGATGGTGCCCTTGGCCTGTGCCTTGTAACCAACACCGACCAGCTGGAGCTTGCGCTCGAAGCCTTGGCTTACGCCCTGGACCATGTTGTTCACCAGAGCACGGGTGGTACCGGCCATGGCGCGAGCTTGCTGGTCACCGTTGCGAGCGACGAAGCGCAGCTCGCCAGACTCTTCGGTAACTTCAACAGACGAGTGAACGTTCAGTTCGAGAGTGCCCTTGGCACCCTTCACCGAAAGCTGCTGGCCGGCGAATTTGACTTCGACACCGGATGGCAGCTTAACGGGGTTCTTAGCGACGCGAGACATGCCTATCTCCCCTTAGAACACTGTGCACAGAACTTCGCCACCGACACCGGCAGCGCGCGCAGCGCGATCAGTCATCACACCTTTGTTGGTGGAGACGATAGACACGCCGAGACCGCCACGTACTTTCGGCAGGTCAGAGACGGACTTGTACTGGCGCAGGCCTGGACGGCTGGAGCGCTTCAGTTCCTCGATGACCGGACGGCCTTCGAAGTACTTCAGTTCGATCGACAGGGAAGGCTTGACTTCGCCACTGACCTGGTAGCCAGCGATGTAACCTTCGTCCTTCAGAACTTTGGCAACCGCGACCTTCAGAGTGGAGGAAGGCATGCTTACGACGGACTTTTCAGCCATCTGGGCATTACGGATGCGAGTTAGCATGTCCGCTAACGGGTCCTGCATACTCATGGGCTAGATGCTCCTGATACAAGAATTATTAGCCTTGCGGCTATCACAACCACCTGACCGCCCCGGGCAAAAAACCCAGGCTCAGGTGAGCCGGTCATTCTAGACACAAGACAGAAACGAAACAAGCCCCACGAGGGGGCTTGTTTGTTGGCGATGTCACCGGCGGTCGGAAGATTGCTCCCCCCTACGCCGGGATCACACCTGCAGCTATTACCAGGAGGCCTTGACCAGACCTGGTACGTCACCGCGCATTGCAGCTTGACGCAGCATGTTACGGCCCAGGCCGAACTTACGGTAAACACCGTGAGGACGACCGGTCAGGCGGCAACGGTTGCGCAGGCGCGAGGCGCTGGCATCACGAGGCTGCTTCTGCAGAGCGACAACGGCAGCGAAACGCTCTTCTGGAGAGGCGTTCAGGTTGACGATGGTCGCTTTCAGCTCGGCACGCTTTTTGGCGTACTTGGCTACCGTGAGCTGACGCTTCAGCTCGCGGTTTTTCATGCTCTTCTTGGCCATTTTCCTACTCCAATCAGTTGCGGAACGGGAACTTGAATGCACGCAGCAGAGCGCGGCCTTCGTCGTCCGAACGAGCAGTGGTGGTCAGGGTGATGTCCAAACCGCGCAGAGCATCGATCTTGTCGTAGTCGATTTCCGGGAAGATGATCTGCTCTTTCACGCCCATGCTGTAGTTGCCACGGCCATCGAAGGACTTGGCATTCAGGCCGCGGAAGTCGCGAACCCGAGGCAGGGAGATCGCCAGCAGGCGGTCCAGGAATTCGTACATCTTGTCGCTACGCAGGGTCACCTTGACGCCGATCGGCCAGCCTTCACGGACTTTGAAGCCCGCGATGGATTTACGAGCGAAAGTCACGACCGGCTTTTGACCGGTGATCTTTTCCAGGTCGGCAACTGCGTGCTCGATGACTTTCTTGTCGCCGATCGCTTCGCCCAGACCCATGTTCAGGGTGATCTTGGTAACGCGCGGAACTTCCATCACGTTCGACAGCTTAAGTTCTTCCTTAAGCTTGGGAGCGATTTCGTTCCGGTACATCTCTTTCAGTCGTGCCATGGTCTTCTACCTAGCAGTGTTCAAGCATCAACCGCTTTTTGGGTCGACTTGAAGACACGAATTTTCTTACCGTCTTCTACTTTGAAACCAACGCGGTCAGCCTTGTTGGTTTCGCCATTGAAGATGGCAACGTTGGAAGCGTGCAGAGGCGCTTCTTTCTCGACGATACCGCCCTGAACGCCTGCCATCGGGTTCGGCTTGGTATGACGCTTGACCAGGTTGACACCACCGATGACCAGACGGTCATCAGCGAGAACCTTCAGCACCTTACCGCGCTTACCCTTGTCTTTGCCGGCGATCACGATGATCTCGTCGTCACGACGAATCTTTTGCATGTCGGATCTCCTTACAGCACTTCAGGGGCGAGCGAGACGATCTTCATGAACTTCTCGTTACGAAGTTCACGGGTCACTGGCCCGAAGATGCGGGTACCGATCGGCTCTTGCTTGTTGTTCAGCAGAACAGCAGCGTTGCCGTCGAAACGAATGATGGAACCGTCAGCGCGACGTACACCGTGACGGGTACGGACGACAACAGCGGTCATCACCTGGCCTTTCTTGACCTTACCGCGAGGAATCGCTTCCTTGACGGTAACTTTGATGATGTCACCGATGCCAGCGTAACGGCGGTGCGAACCGCCGAGCACCTTGATGCACATGACGCGACGAGCGCCGCTGTTATCGGCCACATCGAGCATGGATTGAGTCTGAATCATAAAATTTCTCCGACCCCTAGCCCTTAGACTTCAACAGCGCGTTCGAGGACTTCAACCAGTGCCCAGGACTTGGTCTTGGCCAGCGGACGAGTTTCGGTGATCGAAACCTTGTCGCCGATCTTGCACTGATTGGTTTCGTCGTGCGCGTGCAGCTTAGTCGAACGCTTAACGTATTTACCGTAGATCGGGTGCTTTACGCGACGCTCGATCAGAACGGTGATGGTCTTGTCCATTTTGTCGCTGACGACACGGCCAGTCAGCGTACGGACGGTTTTTTCAGCTTCAGCCATGATCACTTACCTGCCTGCTGGTTGAGCACAGTTTTCACGCGAGCGATGTCACGCTTAACTTGCGAGAGCAGGTGCGACTGCCCCAACTGGCCAGTTGCTTTCTGCATACGCAGATTGAACTGGTCGCGCAGCAAGCCGAGCAGTTGCTCATTCAGTTGCTGTGCCGATTTTTCACGAAGTTCATTCGCTTTCATCACATCACCGTCCGCTTAACAAAGGAGGTGGCGAGAGGCAGCTTTGCAGCAGCCAGGGCGAAAGCTTCGCGCGCCAGCTCTTCAGAAACACCCTCGATCTCGTACAGGACTTTGCCTGGCTGGATCTGGGCAACCCAGTACTCCACGGAACCCTTACCTTTACCCATACGAACCTCGAGAGGCTTCTTGGTAACCGGCTTGTCCGGGAATACACGGATCCAGATCTTGCCGCCACGTTTTACGTGACGGGTCAGGGCACGACGTGCCGACTCGATCTGGCGAGCGGTGAGGCGACCGCGAGCGACAGCTTTCAGAGCGAACTCGCCGAAGCTGACCTTGCTACCGCGCAGTGCCAGACCACGGTTGTGGCCGGTCATCTGCTTGCGGAATTTTGTACGCTTTGGTTGCAACATTTGGCGTACCCCTTACTTAGCAGCTTTTTTACGAGGCGCTGGTGCTTGCGGCTTCAGCTCTTCCTGGCGACCACCAATCACTTCGCCTTTGAAGATCCAAACCTTGACACCGATCACACCGTAGGTGGTGTGAGCTTCGTAGGTGTTGTAGTCGATATCGGCACGCAGGGTGTGCAGAGGCACACGACCTTCGCGATACCACTCGGTACGGGCGATCTCGGCACCGCCAAGACGACCGCTCACCTGGATCTTGATGCCCTTGGCACCAATACGCATGGCGTTCTGTACGGCGCGCTTCATGGCGCGACGGAACATAACGCGGCGCTCCAGCTGCTGGGCAACGCTTTGCGCAACCAGCATGGCGTCGAGTTCCGGCTTGCGGATCTCTTCGATGTTGATGTGCACAGGCACACCCATCTGCTTGGTCAGGTCCTGACGCAGCTTCTCGACATCCTCACCCTTCTTGCCGATAACGATACCGGGACGAGCGGTGTGGATGGTGATGCGTGCAGTTTGAGCCGGACGATGAATATCGATACGGCTTACGGACGCGCTTTTTAGTTTGTCTTGGAGGTACTCACGCGTTTTCAGATCCTTCAACAGGTAATCTGCGTAAGTAGCACCGTCTGCGTACCAGACGGAGGTGTGCTCCTTGACGATTCCCAGGCGAATGCCAGTGGGATGTACTTTCTGACCCATCTGATCGACTCCGTTACTTGTCCGCAACCTTGACAGTGATATGGCAAGACCGCTTGACGATGCGATCAGCGCGGCCTTTGGCACGCGGCATGATGCGCTTCAGCGAACGCCCTTCGTTGACGAAAACGGTGCTGACCTTCAGGTCATCAACGTCTGCGCCTTCGTTGTGTTCGGCGTTGGCAACGGCCGACTCGAGGACTTTCTTCATGATTTCAGCGGCTTTTTTGCTGCTGAAGGCCAACAGGTTGAGCGCTTCGCCCACCTTCTTCCCGCGGATCTGGTCGGCGACCAAGCGGGCTTTCTGGGCGGAGATTCGAGCGCCCGACAACTTAGCGGCTACTTCCATTTCCTTACCCCTTAACGCTTGGCTTTCTTGTCAGCCACGTGCCCGCGATAGGTGCGGGTACCGGCGAACTCGCCCAGTTTGTGGCCGACCATGTCTTCGTTCACGAGAACTGGGACGTGTTGGCGACCGTTGTGTACCGCGATGGTCAGACCGACCATTTGTGGCAGGATCATCGAACGGCGCGACCAGGTTTTCACTGGCTTGCGATCATTCTTCTCCACCGCCACTTCGACCTTCTTCAGCAGGTGAAGATCGATAAAAGGACCTTTTTTCAGAGAACGTGGCACTGTCGTATCCCTCTAGTTACTTGCGACGACGGACGATCATGTTGTCGGTACGCTTATTACCACGGGTCTTCGCACCCTTGGTTGGGAAGCCCCATGGCGATACCGGATGACGACCACCGGAGGTACGACCTTCACCACCACCATGTGGGTGGTCAACCGGGTTCATGGCAACACCACGAACGGTCGGGCGAACGCCGCGCCAGCGTTTAGCACCTGCTTTACCCAGCGAACGCAGGCTGTGCTCGGAGTTCGAGACTTCGCCCAGGGTCGCACGGCACTCAGCCAGTACTTTACGCATCTCACCAGAGCGCAGACGCAGAGTCACGTATGCACCTTCACGCGCGATCAGCTGAGCCGAAGCACCAGCGGAACGAGCAATTTGCGCACCTTTACCCGGCTTCAGTTCGATGCCGTGAACGGTGCTACCTACTGGGATGTTGCGCAGTTGCAGGGAGTTACCGGCCTTGATTGGGGCCAGGGCACCTGCGATCAGCTGGTCGCCAGCACTCACGCCTTTAGGGGCGATGATGTAGCGACGCTCACCGTCTGCGTAGCACAGCAGGGCGATGTGAGCAGTACGGTTCGGGTCGTATTCGACGCGCTCGACAGTGGCTGGAATGCCATCTTTGTCGTTGCGACGGAAGTCGACCAGACGGTAATGCTGCTTGTGACCACCACCAACGTGACGAGTGGTAATGCGGCCATTGTTGTTACGACCACCAGACTTCGATTTCTTCTCGAGCAGCGGTGCGTGAGGAGCGCCTTTGTGCAGCTCCTTGTTGACCACCTTGACCACGAAACGGCGGCCAGGGGAAGTCGGTTTGCATTTAACGATTGCCATGATGCACCCCTTCCTTACTCAGCACTGCTGCTGAAATCGAGATCTTGGCCTGGCTGAAGGGAGACGATCGCCTTCTTCCAGTCATTACGCTTGCCCAGACCACGTGCGGTACGCTTGGTTTTACCCAGAACGTTGACAGTCGACACGTTTTCAACTTTTACGTTGAACAGGCCTTCGACAGCTTTCTTGATTTCCAGCTTGGTTGCATCGGTAGCAACCTTGAATACGAACTGGCCTTTCTTCTCAGCCAGAACGGTAGCCTTCTCGGAAACGTGCGGGCCAAGGAGGACTTTGAATACGCGTTCCTGGTTCATCCCAGCAGCTCCTCGAATTTCTTCACGGCCGAGACAGTGATCAACACTTTCTCGTAGGCGATCAGGCTGACCGGGTCGGAACCTTGAACGTCACGTACGTCGACGTGCGGCAGGTTACGAGCAGCCAGGTACAGATTCTGATCAACTGCGTCCGAAACGATCAGTACGTCGTTCAGGCCCATGCCGTTCAGCTTGTTCAGCAGGTCTTTGGTTTTCGGCGCTTCAACAGCGAAGTCCTGAACCACAACCAGACGATCGCTACGCACCAGCTCGGCGAGGATGGAGCGCAGGGCTGCGCGATACATCTTCTTGTTGAGCTTCTGCGAGTGATCCTGAGGGCGAGCTGCGAAGGTTACACCACCGCCACGCCAGATCGGACCACGAGTGGTACCGGCACGAGCACGGCCAGTACCCTTCTGACGCCATGGGCGCTTACCGCCACCGGCTACGTCAGAGCGGGTCTTCTGCTGCTTGGTGCCCTGACGGCCGCCGGCCATGTAGGCCACGACTGCTTGGTGTACCAGCGTCTCGTTGAATTCGCCACCGAAAGTCAGTTCGGAAACTTCGATCGCCTGAGCGTCATTTACATTGAGTTGCATGTCAGTTTCCCCTTAACCGCGAGCCTTGACAGCCGGACGCACAACCACGTCGCCGCCAGTAGCGCCTGGAACGGCACCCTTGATCAGCAGCAGGTTGCGTTCAGCGTCTACGCGTACTACTTCCAGGGACTGTACAGTCACGCGCTCAGCGCCCATGTGACCGGACATCTTCTTGCCCTTGAATACACGACCAGGAGTCTGGCACTGGCCGATGGAGCCAGGGACACGGTGCGATACGGAGTTACCGTGGGTGTTATCCTGACCACGGAAGTTCCAACGCTTGATGGTACCGGCGAAGCCTTTACCTTTGGACTGACCGGTTACGTCTACCAGCTGGCCTGCAGTGAAGAGTTCAGCTTTGATCAGATCGCCAGCCTGGAAATCGCCTTCTTCAAGACGGAACTCCCAAACACCGCGACCAGCGGCAACGTTAGCCTTGGCGAAGTGACCTGCCTGAGCGGCAGTCACACGCGAAGCACGACGCTCGCCGACAGTGACTTGCACTGCACGGTAGCCATCGGTTTCTTCAGTTTTGAACTGGGTGACGCGATTCGGCTCGATCTCAATGACCGTGACCGGAATGGAGACACCTTCTTCGGTGAAAATGCGGGTCATACCGCACTTGCGACCGACTACACCAATAGTCATGTTGTAAACCTCATGAGTGTACGGGGCTTTCACCCGCTATGGCCGCCCATTTCAGAGCGTTACACGACTCAGACCGAAGTCTTAGCCGAGGCTGATCTGCACTTCCACACCTGCCGCGAGATCAAGCTTCATCAGCGCATCAACGGTTTTATCCGTTGGCTGGACGATGTCCAGAACGCGCTTATGAGTGCGAATCTCGTACTGGTCACGCGCGTCTTTGTTGACGTGCGGGGAGACCAGAACGGTGAAACGCTCTTTGCGGGTAGGCAGTGGAATTGGACCACGCACTTGTGCACCAGTACGTTTCGCGGTTTCCACGATTTCCTGGGTGGATTGGTCGATCAGGCGATGGTCGAAAGCCTTCAACCTGATACGGATTTGCTGATTTTGCATTGGATTTCAGACTCCAGGCTGTTCCCAACGGACGCACTACGCCCGCTAAAAGGAGGCGTGATTCTATAGACGCCCCTATTTAGTGTCAACCCAATAAAAAAAACCCCCGCTAAGCGGGGGTTTTTTCAATCGGTCGAGTGATTACTCGATGATTTTGGCTACGACGCCGGCGCCGACGGTACGACCGCCTTCACGGATGGCGAAGCGCAGACCGTCTTCCATTGCGATGGTCTTGATCAGGGTGACAGTCATCTGAATGTTGTCACCTGGCATTACCATCTCAACGCCTTCCGGCA